>CAIJZF010000262.1 GCA_903825095.1 uncultured Bacteroidota bacterium
GGCTATTTTTAAATCGGCTTCAATACTTTGCTTTAAATCATTTCTCATCGTAGCCACTTCCATTTCAGTGACCACTTTTTCTTTCACTAAATATTGCTCATAGTTTTTAATAGGATCTTTTCTTGACCATGTTTCCATTAATTCCTTTGGAACATATTTCACACCACTGGCTTCTTCATGCCCACGCATTCTAAAAGTGGTACATTCAATTAAGTATGGGCGCTGATTATTAATACAATAATCTCTTACTCCTTTAATGGTATCGTAAACTTCTAAAATATTATTACCATCTATGCGAATACCATCAATACCATAACCTTTGGCACGGTCTACTAAGTAATCACATTTGTATTGTTCATTGGTTGGCGTGCTTAAGCCGTATCCATTATTTTCAATAATAAAAATAACAGGCAGTCCCCAAACTGCAGCAACATTTAAGGCTTCATGAAAATCGCCTTCACTTGTACCGCCTTCTCCCGTAAATGCTAAAGTGGCTTTTAATTGTCCTCTTTGTTGATAAGCAAGTGCTACGCCATCTGCAATAGCTAATTGAGGACCTAAATGTGATATCATACCACATACATGATGTGCTTTAGAACCAAAATGAAAACTTCTTTCGCGCGCTTTACTATAACCAGACTTATATCCTTGCCATTGTTTAAATAAATCGGTCAAAGGCATATTACGTGAAGTAAATACACCTAAGTTTCTATGCAAGGGCATGATCCATTCAGAAGGATCCATCGCTAAGGTAGCACCCACTGCAATGGCCTCTTGACCCATACCACTAAACCATTTGCTAATTTTTCCTTGGCGAAGTAAAAGCAACATCTTATCCTCTATCATCCTTGGCAAAAGCAAAGATTTATATAGATGTATAAGTTGCTCGTTCGTTAATTTACCCCGCTTAAACTCCATTATTATTTTTATTTAAAGGGATAAATATTCCCACTAGTCTCTTGAGTTTAATTTACTCAACAACTTTAATATTTCTAAGTATAACCAAACTAGTGTTACTAATAAACCAAAGGCGCCATACCATTCCATGTATTTAGGAGCACCCATTTCAGCTGCTTTTTCTATCGCATCAAAATCTAATAATAAATTCAATGCAGCAATACCTACAATGAATAAACTTATACCAATACTTAAGGGTGAGCTATCAAAGGCAAATCCCATATTCACTCCAAACAATCCTAAAATCCAAACTATTAAATAAAATAAACCTATGCCCATTGTCGCAGACATAATAATTGAACGCAAACGGTTTGTTACATTAATAATTCTAAAATTATATAACAAGAACATAGAAAGAGCTACCCCTAAAGTTAAGCCCACTGCATGTAGTACAATATTGGGATAGCTTTTTTGAAACATAGCATTAAAAAATGCACTAATGCCTCCAATAAATAATCCTTCTAATATTCCATAAGCAGGTGCGATATAGCCTGCCCACTGAGGCTTGAACATCATTACCAAGGCTACCACAAAACCGCCAATAGCGCCCACTAACATATAAGTGGTTGCAGAACTTGTATTGCCTTCAGCATATACATTCCAAACGTACATAGCCGATGCCATGACCATGATTAATAAAAAACCAAATTTTTGAATAGTGCCGCGAATACTCATTACACCAAAGGAAGAGGCGGTATCATGCAAACTTTTATCAAATATTTTTTCAGTAAGTGTGGGATTTCCAGATTTAAAAATGGCCATAGTTTTACGTTTTTTTCTACTATAAAAATACTAAATACTTTGAATGATTGTCTAAAAAAAAGGTTAATTCAAGGCATTTTTAAGCCCAGGATATTGGGTAATTTTATCAAAGCGGTAATGCTTTCGCTTTTTTAACAAGCCCACCATGGTTGCTAATTTAAGGGAATCGGCAGCGGCCGCAAACATATGGTCATGCATTAAAATAACTAAGTGATTTTTTGTTTTGGTTTGATTGTGTTCAAATAAGCTATCCACCAATAAAGCTATGGCTTCCGGACTTTGTACTGGTTTGCCATATTTATTAAATCGCCATTCCATATCCCATCCAATCACATCCCATCCTAAACTATCCATTTTATGTGCTAGTGGCTTTACTAACCAACTGGCTTTTTTAGCATCCTTGGTGTCCCAGGCATTGTTCCCCGGAAATCGGACCAAATTATTAGTAGGAGCCAATACGTCCTTGCCCTTTAAAAAATCCAAAGTGGCTGAATCTGGATGCTGATAAAACCAACGGTATTTGCCAGCAGCATGCGAATAGCTATGATTAGAAAGTGAAAATAAGCCTGGATTAGATTTGATTTGCTCGTAAAGCCTTCGACCCTTGCTACTCCTAGATTGATGCAGGCCAATTTCAAAAAAAGAGGCAGCCAGTTTTTCTCTCTCACAGATAGTAATACAGTTGGCTGTTCCATTTAAAGGACCATCATCAAAGGTTAAGTAAATATGTTTTATAGTACTATCATACGGCTGCTGCTGAGTCCCTATAGCTGAATTTTTTACTACATAATTCGTTGCCGCCATTGGGTTAGGGGGCAGAAAGGGTAGTAAAAAAAGACTTAATATGTAAAAAACAGGCCCAATAAGCATAAAATCAAAGCTTTGTGGCCGCGAAGGTAGGCAAGAAAACTATAAAAAAACTATAAAAAGTTAAGGTTTTAGGCCCTCGGATTTGTACCTTCGTGCTCCAATAAAATCGAATATGCAAAAAGAAGTTGTTTTACAGGATGTAGTTATAAAATTTGCTGGTGATAGTGGTGATGGTATGCAATTAACAGGTCAGCAATTTACCAATAACACTGCCTTATTAGGTATTGATTTAGCTACTTTCCCAGATTTCCCTGCGGAAATTAGAGCTCCATTAGGAACCCTACCAGGTGTGAGTGGATTCCAAATTCATTTTAGTTCTAACAGAGTATATACACCAGGTGATATTTGTGATGTACTAGTAGCGATGAATGCAGCCGCTTTAAAAGTGAATTTAAAAGGTTTGAAAAAAGGCGGAAAAATTATTGCAAACATTGAAGGTTTTGATACAAAGAATTTACGCTTAGCTGCCTACCCTGATGGAATTAACCCATTAGAAGATGGTAGTTTAGATGGATATGATTTAACAAAAGTAGACGTAACCAAATTAACGCGTGAAGCCCTGAAAGCCTATACAGACTTGGGTATCAAAGAAAGAGACCGTGCAAAGAACATGTTTGTACTAGGTATGATTTATTGGTTATACAATAGAGATTTAGATACCACTATTGAATATTTAAAAGATAAATTCAAAAAGAAAGAATCTATTTTAAATAGTAATATCGATGTACTAAAAGCAGGTTATTTCTATGGTGAAACAGCCGAACTTTTTGCTTCTAGATACAAAGTAGAAAAGGCGAAAATGGAACCAGGTACTTACAGAAGTATCATGGGTAACCAAGCTTTATCTATGGGTTTAATTGCAGCTGCTCAAAAAAGTGGTTTACAATTATTTTTAGGAAGTTATCCTATTACACCTGCTACCGATATCTTACATGAATTAAGTAAGTACAAGAATTTTAATGTAAAAACTTTCCAAGCAGAAGATGAGATTGCTGGTATTAGTGCTGCTATTGGCGCGAGCTATGGTGGTTCTATTGGTTTAACCACTACTTCTGGACCAGGTATGGCTTTAAAAACAGAGGCCATGGGACTTGCCATGATGTTAGAGATTCCTTTAGTGATTGTGAATATTCAAAGAGGTGGCCCTTCAACAGGTTTACCTACTAAAACAGAGCAAAGCGATTTAATGCAAGCTTATTATGGAAGAAATGGTGAGGCACCTATTCCTATTATTGCTACTTCAACACCTAGCGATTGTTTCGATATGGCATTTGAGGCAGTGCGTATTGCACTTCAACATATGACTCCAGTTATTTTACTAAGTGATGGTTATATTGCCAATGGTGCTGAACCTTGGAAATTCCCTACTGCTAGTAGCTTGCCAACCATTGAAGTGAAATTTAAAAAAGCATTGGATGAAGGGGAAGAAAAATTCCTTCCTTATAAGAGAAACGAAAAAGGTGCAAGACCTTGGGCTATTCCAGGCACTCCAGGTTTAGAACATAGAATTGGTGGATTAGAAAAACAAGCAGAAACAGGAAACGTAAGCTACGATTCTGAGAACCACGAATTCATGGTAAAAGCAAGAGAAGCTAAAGTAGAAAAAATTGCAGATTATATTCCTTTACAAACGATTGACTCTGGTGCTGAAAAAGGAAAAGTATTAATACTTGGATGGGGTTCTACATATGGAACTATTAAGAGTGCCGCACTACATTTACAAAGTCAAGGTAAAGCAGTAAGCCATGCACATATTAAGTACATGCGTCCTTTCCCTAAAAACTTAGGCGATATTTTAAAGAATTTTGAAACAGTAGTTATTCCTGAAATTAACAACGGACAATTAATTAAAATTATTCGCGATAAATATTTTGTAGACGCTAAAGGTTATAATAAAATCATGGGCGTTCCTATTACTAAACAAGAATTAGTAACAGCAGTAGAACAATATTTGTAGTGTAGTAATAGCTGAAAAAATATTCAGCTTTAACTTATCTTAACTTATAAAAAAGCGTCTCTAATTTAAGAGGCGCTTTTTTTTGCTCCTTCCTTACAAAAAGAAACTAAGCCACAAGAATCGCATTTAGGATTTCTTGCCAAACAAGTATACCTGCCATGCAGTATTAACCAGTGATGCGCTGTATGCACAAGTGCTGTAGGAATATGTTTTATTAATGCTTTCTCCACGGCCAAGGGTGTAGTGGCCGTCATGGGTACTAGGCCCAATCTTCTACTTACTCTAAACACATGGGTATCTACCGCCATATTGGGTTGTTTGTCTACCACAGAGGTAATCACATTGGCGGTTTTGCGGCCTACGCCTGGAAGTGTAATTAACTGCTCCACCGTCAAAGGCACTTCTGCATTAAAATTGTCTATTAATAATTGGCTCATGCCAATTAAATGCTTGGCTTTATTATTAGGATAAGAAATACTTTTTATAAGTGCAAACATTTGCTCAAAACTAGCCTTAGCCATTTTTTGAGGAGTTGGAAATTGTTTAAAAATAGCAGGAGTAGTTAAGTTCACACGTTTGTCTGTGCACTGCGCAGATAAAATAACAGCAACTAATAATTGAAAGGGATTTTCATACAGGAGTTCCGTTTCAGCAATAGGTACTTGCTCTTGAAAATAGGCAAGCACTAATTCGTAGCGTTCTTTCTTTGTCATTATTTAGTGGCAGAATGCAAAGTGTCTTCAAATAAATATACTTCCTCTCCTTCTCTGCGTAATAAATATCTTTCGCGCGCATATTTTTCAATGGCCGCTTTATTATTTTGAATATTATTCAATTGCTTTTGCGTGTACTCTATTTCTTTTTGATAATACTTTTTAGCGTCTTCCACTTTTTTAAGCTCCGCTGCCCTTTCTCTTTGTTGAAAAAAATCTCTTTGATCAAAAAATAACATCCATACCACAAATCCAAGGCTTACAATAAAGTAACGATTCGCTACAAAGGGGAGTATTTTTTTGATGAATTTCATATTACGGACTTAGCGTAAAATTAAGATAGTTCTCATGATATGGCAAAAAAAAAGAGGAGCCCCATGGAGCTCCTCTACTTATTTTAATAGCAGTAAGGTTTATTTAGTACCAAACTTCAACTTGCCTTTGGTGGGGAAGATCCCTGTTTCACCCAATTGCTCTTCAATACGAATTAATTGGTTGTACTTAGCCATACGATCGGTACGAGAAGCAGAACCTGTCTTAATTTGACCACAGTTTAAAGCCACCGCTAAATCGGCGATAGTGGTATCTTCTGTTTCACCACTTCTGTGAGACATAATAGTATTGTAGCCATTGTGCTGTGCTAAGCTTACTGCATTGATGGTTTCAGTTAAAGTACCAATTTGGTTCACTTTTACAAGTAAGCCATTTGCAATTTTCTTATCAATACCTGTTTGTATTCTTGTTACATTGGTTACAAATAAATCATCTCCTACTAATTGACATTTATCGCCAATAGTTTGGGTTAAATTTTTCCAACCTGCCCAATCGTCTTCAGCCATACCATCTTCAATAGAAACGATAGGATATTTCTTCACCCAGCTTTCCCAATACTTTACTAATTGGTCGCTGCTCATTTCTTTACCAGAACTTTTATGGAAAACATATTTTTTCTTCTTCGCATTCCAAAGTTCACTATTCGCTGCATCCATTGCAATGGCAATTTGGCTTCCTGTTTTATAACCAGCCGCTTGAATAGATTCAAGTACTGTTTCAATCGCTTCTTCATTGCTTTGAATATTAGGTGCAAATCCACCTTCATCACCAACATTTGTGCTATAGCCTCTTTTCTTTAATACACTTTTTAACTGGTGGAAAATTTCAACACCCCAACGAAGTCCTTCGCTGAAACTAGGTGCGCCCACTGGCATAATCATGAACTCTTGAAAGTCAATTTTATTATCAGCGTGTGCTCCACCGTTTAATATATTCATCATCGGCATAGGAAGTGTTCTTGCATTCGTGCCACCAATATATCTGTATAAAGGAAGGTTGGCTTCTTCAGCTGCTGCTTTGGCAACGGCCATACTTACTGCAAGTATTGCATTGGCTCCTAATTTACTTTTATTAGGCGTGCCATCTAAATCAATCATGATTTGATCAATTTCAGCTTGTGCAGTAATATCAAATCCTGTGATAGATTTTGCAATTAAGTCATTTACATTTTTAACTGCTTTCAAAACACCTTTACCAACGTATTTTTTCTTATCGTTGTCTCTTAACTCTACCGCTTCATGAATACCTGTACTTGCACCACTTGGCACTGCAGCACGGCCTAAAGCCCCTTCGTCAGTTAATACATCTACTTCTACAGTAGGGTTTCCACGGCTGTCTAAAATTTGTCTTGCACGAACTTCAATAATGTAACTCATATAAATTATTTAATTTTTACTTTCAATTGTTTTGATTCAAAAAGGAGACTGCAATTTACACCCTTTTTTTTAATGGGTAAGCATTTTGAATATATCTTCTAAACTTGCATCGTGTTTTTCCAATAACCGGCCTATGGGCTCGTCTGCCACTAGCTTTCCTTGGTGTAATACTAACACTCGATCACATATAGCCGTAACCTCTTGTAAGATATGTGTGGAAAATAAAATCATGGTGTCCTTGCTCAGTGATTGTATCAAGGCTCTAATTTCAATGAGTTGATTGGGGTCTAAACCAGCCGTAGGTTCGTCTAATAAAATAAGTTTTGGCTTATGTATAATGGCAGCTGCAATACCTAGTCTTTGTTTATATCCTTTAGAAAGGGCTGCTATTTTTTTATGTTGCATTGACTGAAGGCCTGTTTGCTCAATCACAGCATTAATGGCTTCAGCTGCATTCGGTATAGAATGTACTGTTGTTAAAAATTGTAAATACTCTTTTACATATAAATCTTGGTAAAGTGCATTGGATTCTGGCAGGTAGCCAATTTGTTTATTTACATCACTTGCATTTGGATGAACTGCGGCTGCGTTTAAAACAATTGAACCTTTGTCGGCTTCTAAAAAGCCAGCAAGCATTTTTAAAGTAGTAGACTTTCCAGCACCATTGGGGCCTAAAAAGCCAACAATTTCTCCAGGCTTTAATTGAAAAGAAACCTCATTCACCGCCATTTGATGGCCGTAATTTTTACAAAGGGTATTTACTACTAATGACATAAATCAAAAGTACTTATATAAAATGATTTTCCCTTATTCTATTTCTGCAGAAGAAGCTGGCAAATGATCGTATTCGCCTTTGATAGCATAGGTTCCGAAAATAAAAAACCCAACACAGATAGGCGTAAAAATTAATAAAATAATAACCCACTGCAAAATTACATTGGATTGTAATGCAGCAGAGGCTTTGGAAATTTTATCATAAGCTTCATATACTAAGAACAAGATAATACTAGGTGCCATTAGCATCCATATATATCCCAATAATTTTTTAACCGTATTCATATAAATCATTTTTTTATTTTAAAGAAGTATACACATAATGACTTAAGCCATTAGTTGATTACATTTTTATTAGTCCATTACATTTTTGTCTATTTTATTAGATAAATAGATAAGCCCAATAATAAAACATACAGAAGCAACGCCAATGGGATACCATAAACCCGCTAAAGAATCTCCAGCAGGATGCGCCGAGCTTTTAGTAAATTCTACAATTAAAGTACCTAAAAAAGGAACCAAGCCCCCAAAGACCCCATTACCTATATGATAAGGAAGAGACATGGAAGTATATCTAATTTTAGTAGGGAACATTTCTACTAAGAAGGCGGCAATAGGGCCATAAACCATGGTTACATATACTATTTGAATAAAGACCAACCATATCATATCCCAATAAGCCGCATGACCCAATGTTTTCTCCACGACCAAATTTGGATTAGGAGAACTATACTGAATCATGTCTGGATTAATTAAAGTAATAGGTCTTGATTCATCTCTTGGTGCTTTTAATATAATGGTATCTGTTCTATAATACTTAAAAACAGATCCATCAAAATAAGTAGTATCGGTTTCTTGTTTTAAATACATCTTCGTTTTATCCTTGGCATCATATGTAGGATAACTAGTCATGGTACTAGTAAGTCTTGCATCTATTATTTTAGTTCTATTCGCAGCAGATGTAATATTGATAAATTCTTTGTAGATAGGTCTGTAAGTTAAAACTGCAGCCAACATACCTATTAACATAATCCATTTTCTTCCTACCTTATCACTTAGCCATCCAAATAAAACAAAACAAGGTGTTGCCATTAAAATAGCAATCAGCATAATATTGCGCGATTGTACAAACTCTACTTTACAAACTGTTTCAATAAAACTTTGTGCATAAAACTGTCCTGTATACCAAACCACACCTTGTCCCATCACCGCTCCAAATAATGCTAATAAAACCATTTTGAAATTGGCCTTATGTCCAAAACTTTCTTTCAATGGATTAACCGAAGTTTTTCCTTCAGACTTTAATTTTGAAAACATAGGCGACTCACTCATACGCATTCTTATTAATACAGAAACGCCCACAAGTAAAATGGATATCCAAAATGGATATCTCCAACCACCCCACTCTGCACTAAATTTCTCTACCCCTTGATTGGTTCTTATTAATATAATAATACCCAATGCTAAAAATAAACCAAGCGTTGCGGTGGTTTGAATCCAACTTGTCCAAAAACCTCTCTGCCCTGCTGGAGCATGTTCAGCAACATAAGTAGCCGCTCCGCCATATTCACCTCCCAAGGCCAAACCTTGTAATAAACGCAGTATTAATACCAAAATGGGTGCCGCCCATCCAATACTGGCATAACCAGGCACAAGTCCAATGGCAAAAGTAGATCCCCCCATTATGATTAATGTCAGTAAAAATGTGTGTTTGCGTCCAATCAAATCGCCAAGCCTTCCAAAGACCAAGGCCCCGAAAGGTCGAACAATAAAGCCTGCTGCAAATATGGCCAAAGTGCTTAAAAGTGCTGCTGTACCTGCATCTGCAGGGAAAAACTGCTTTGAAATAATGGTAGCTAACATTCCAAAAATGTAAAAATCATACCACTCAATTAAGGTGCCCACCGAAGAAGCGCCTATCACAAAAGCAATATTATTTTGTTTTATTTCTTGACTCATACTTTTATTTGTTTGCAAGTGAGTATTCAAGTTAAATATTTAAACTGAAAAATGTAAATTTGGTAATCATTATTTATTCAACCTGTGTATATGAGTTACCCTTATCAAATTAAAACCTTAGAAGCTTATCACGAAGCTTATAAA
>CAIJZF010000263.1 GCA_903825095.1 uncultured Bacteroidota bacterium
AGTAGCTACTTGTTCAACAGGTATAGTTTTTTTAATTTGATCTACTTGGGCTAATAATGCAGCGTCATTATTTCTTAATTCAGACCAGTGCTTAGCGCCCGCAATACGATCAAATGTGTACACTTCTTTTAAACAATCTACTTTGTCTTTGATAGACATAACCTTATCATATAGTTCTTTATTACTTGCGAACATATATTTTACGGAAGCGTCATTTAATATAAAAGTAAGTTCTAAGGGATTCGTAGTAGGATAAACAGGTACCCAAATAATACCTAATTGTTGGGCGGCGAAATCGCCAAATATCCATTCAGGACGGTTGGTACTTATGACTGCAATTTTATCGCTGCCTTCTGGAGAAAAATTATGGGCAGATAAACCAAGGCTTAATAAGCCGGCACTAAGTTCATTGGTAATTTGCGCTACTTCCTTTGTGGAATATTTGCGCCACTGGCCATTTTCTTTGGCTGCCAACATATCCTCTTGAGGAAAATGTTGTAATTGATGTTCGATGCAATCGAAGAGTCTTTTAGATTCCATAAGGCAAGCAATATTGTGTAACAAAATACTGAAATAGGGGCAGAAAAAAAAGAAAATAGCCTATGAAATACAAAGAAAAGCATAGTAAAACCTGATTAGATTTAATTGAAAACCTAACTATATTATTAAACTACGCACTACTTATTAAATAACTACTAGTAAATCAAATGAGTAAGTAAGCCATCTCTTAATTTAGGCTCAAACCAAGTGCTTTTTGGAGGCATGACTTCGCCGGCGTCGGCTATATTAAATAATTGATCGATGGTTACTGGATATAAACTGAAAGCCACTGCCATCTCACCACTGTTCACTCTTTTTTCTAGTTCTGCTAATCCTCTAATGCCTCCCACAAAATCAATTCTTTTATCAGTTCTTTGATCATGTATGCCCAATACTTTTGATAATATAGCATTAGATAAAATAGTTACATCTAATACGCCAATAGGATCGCTTGTATAAATACCTGTTTTCGCTGTTAATTGATACCAATTGTTTTCTAGATACATTCCAAAACTATGCAGTGCTGTAGGTTTGAAGGCCGACTCTTCTTTTTGAATCGTAAAATCTTGTTCAAGTGCTGCTATAAAATTAGCAGCAGATAATCCATTTAAATCTTTTACCACACGGTTGTAATCCATAATGGCTAATTGATTAGAGGGGAATAAAGTGGTTAAAAAATAATCAGATACTTTTTTAGCTGCAGAGCCCGGCTTCACCGCTTCTTCACTAATAGCTAATTTTACTTTAGCTGCAGAAGCTGCTCTATGATGACCATCTGCTATATAAGTGCAAGGCACTTCAGTTGCAAACAAGTTTGTGATTTGATCAATGATGGTTTCATCACTTATAGCCCAAACTGTATGTTGAATACCGTCTTCAGCTGTAAAATCGTAGACTGGGTTCTTAGTGGTTTTCCATTTATCTATAATAGAATCTATACTTGCTTGGTTTCTATAGGCTAAAAATACATTACCTGTTTGAGCCCCTGTAGTCTTGATATGATTGATTCTATCTAGTTCTTTTTCAGGACGCGTGAATTCATGCTTTTTAATAATATCATTATTATAGTCGTCAATACTACTTGCGCAAACCAATCCTGTTTGTGCACGGCCATCCATAATTAATTGATAGATATAATAACAAGGCTTAGACTCTTTAAATAAAACATCTCTTTGTATAAATGCATTTAAATTTTCTAAAGCTAATTGATATACTTCTTGACTATGTACATCTGTATTCTCTGGTAAGCCAATTTCACTTTTAGTAATATGTAAAAAAGAATAGGCATTACCTACTGCTTCTATTTTTGCTTCTGCACTATTTAATACATCGTAAGGTTTGCTAGCAACTTGTTTTGCTAATTGAGGCTGAGGACGTAAAGCTTCAAAGGGACTTATTTTTGCCATGGGCGCGAAGTTCGTTCTTTTTGTTGAGAATTAAATTTTTTCAGCGAATGATTTCATCAAGTTGCAGAAAGCTTCTACACTTGAATAAGGTAGGGCATTGTACATACTCACTCTTATTCCACCCACTGTTCTATAACCTTTCACGCCAATCATTCCTTCCGTTTTACATAAAGCTAAAAATGCTTCTTCTTTGGAACTATCTGTTAAAAAGAAAACGGCATTCATAATACTTCTGTCTTCTATAGCAATGGGGCAATGAAATGCCGGAAGGCTATCAATGGTATGGTATAATAAATTCGATTTTGCTAAGTTTAATTTTTCCATCGCTGCTAAACCCCCTTGGGCTTCTATCCAACGAAGGGTTAATAAACTAACATATATAGAAAAAACAGGAGGTGTATTTAATAAAGAACCAGCTTCAATATGTTTTCTGTAATCTAATATGGCAGGAATTTTTCTATTAATTTTTCCTAGAATTTCTTTTTTAACCACTACTAAGGTAACTCCTGCAGCACCCATATTTTTTTGTGCCCCTGCATAAATTAAATCGAATTGTTTAAAATTAGTGGGCCTGCAAAATATATCAGAACTCATATCGCCAATAAGTAAGGCTGAAGTCTGAGGATAGCTGTGATATTGGGTTCCCTCTACTGTATTGTTAGTGGTAATATGTAAATAAGTAGCGTTTGTAGGAATGTCTAATGCTTTATTTATATAAGTATGTTTTTTATCGGCAGTATCTGATACTACTTTCACAGGTCCAAACAAACTAGCTTCTTTCACTGCTTTATTACCCCATACACCATTATCACAAATAGCGGCTAATCCGTTTTCATCTAATAAATTCATGGGCACTTGCATAAACTGCATAGTGGCGCCCCCTTGTAAAAATAAAACTTCATAAGCCTCATCTAATCCCATTAACCTTTTTACAATAGTTTGTGCTTCTGTAACTACTTCTACAAAATGAGAAGTACGATGTCCTATTTCTAAAATAGATAAACCTGTATTATTAAAATTATGAATAGCCGCTGCTGCTTGTTCTAAAACTTCTTTTGGTAAAATAGAAGGACCTGAATTAAAATTGTGCAATTGCATTATAGTGATATAAATTAAATATTAGTATTGTTCGTATCTGAAGAAAGTTTTACTCCTGCATCAGTTGGAAGTTTTACTCTTTCATCAGAAGACGCCTTAGCGTCTTCTTCTTCTTCAACTGTGGTCACACCCCCTGAAATAGCATATTTCATTGCTTCTGCAGCATTAATATATTTTGGTAATTTTTTTGTTTTGGATAATGGTATAATAAAAGATATACCTGATATCGCATAAGAGTGTGGCACGTATACGGTGACATGATCTTTTAATCCTAAATGTTCACAGCTTTCTTGTGTAATAAATCCTATTCTCCAAATATCCTCAGCATCAATACAAACCAAAACGGGTTTATCAAATTTTTTCTTATTACCTGCGAAGGCTTCTAAAAAATCTTTCACTGAAGAATAAATAATTTTTATGCCCGGTGTTCTTTCTAAAATTTTATCGAAGATGGACATCAGTCTTTCTACAAAAAATAGAGAAGACAACCAACCTACTACTAATACAAGTACAATGGCTACCAAAAAACCAAGACCAGTTACCTTAGGTATTTGACCATTGACTTCTGCAAATTGTTGCGGAAATATAAAATTGAGCAGATTGGGTAAAAAATTATCGACCCAATTAAATAGACTCACGACTAACCAAATGGTGACCCCAATGGGTGCCAGTACAATGACCCCTTGAAAAAAACGCTGTGCTAGAGCCGTTAGTATTTTCTGTTTGAATATTTGACGCCTGATATTGGGCATTTGGACTAGTATTAAGGCCCAAATTTCAAACAATTTTGCCATTCGGCATAAATAATAA
>CAIJZF010000264.1 GCA_903825095.1 uncultured Bacteroidota bacterium
CGGGTACATACAATACAAAAGATGTTGCAACAGCTACAACAGTTACATACACAGGGATTAGTTTAACGGGTACGGGTAGTGGAAATTATGCATTAACAATACAATCGCCAAGTGCTGCAACAATAACACAGAAGTCATTAAGTATAACGGCTTTAGATAAATCAAAATTATACGGATCGGCCAATCCTGTTTTAACTGTTTCATATACTGGTTTAGTAAATGGTGATGCAGCCCCGACAGCAACAATAAGTACAACAGCTTTAGCAAGTTCTCCAGCAGGAACTTATCCAATCACTGCAACAGGTGCCTCAGATGCAAACTATACAATTAGTTATGTAGCAGGAACATTAACAGTAACTAAAGCAACCTTAACAATCACTGCTGCAGACAAATCAAAATTATACGGAGCAGCAATGCCTTCATTAACATTTATATATGCTGGTTTAGTAAATGGAGATGTGGCACCGTCAACTTTACCAGCTATAAGTACAACAGCAGTTATAAGCTCTGCTGTAGGAACTTATCCTATAAATCTTAGTAGTGCCGCAGATGCTAACTATACAATAAATTATGTAGCTGGAACATTAACGGTGAATAAAGTACCCATAATAATAACAGCAGAGAATAAAACAAAAGTATACGGAGCAGCTAATCCTATTTTAACATATACTTATTCAGGATTAGTTAATGGAGATTTAGCAACTGCAACTTGGCCAACTATTCTTACTACAGCAGTTGCGAATTCACCAGTAGGAACTTATCCTATTATTCCTTCTGCTGCAACGGATGCGAATTATACCATTACTTATATTGAAGGGACATTAACTGTCACTAAAGCACCTTTAACAATTACAGCAAAGCCTCATACAATTACTTATAATGGTACTGCTTATAGTGGTGGTAATGGAGTAGTTGCTACTGGGCTTATAAGTGGGGAAACAATAAGTAATTTAACTGGAACGTTAGCTTATGCGGGAACATCTCAGGGTACAAAAAATGTAGGTACTTATACAATTCTTCCTGATGGACTAACTTCTCCTAATTATAATATTAATTTTGTTGGGGGTACTTTAGAAATTAAAAAAGCAACACTTAATGTTATAGCAGGGGATCAGTCTGTAAGTTTCGGAACTGAATTAGCCAAAATTTTAAACGATGCAGTTTATACCTATACTGGATTAGTAGGAGTGGATAATGCTTCTGATATTACTGGATCTGTTACTTATTCATCTAACTATACACCTTTAACCTCTACTGGTGCTTCTGGAATATATCTTGAGCCAATTATTACTGGGTTAAGTAATTCTAATTATGATATAATTGCAGTAAAAGGAACTATCACAATTACTGCACCGCCTTCTTCTCCTGTCTTCCAAATCCCGAATGCCTTCACGCCCAATAGCGATGGCCATAACGATACTTTTAAAATTATAGAAAATGGGTATGTAACAAGTATCATTGGTTTTAAAATTTTTACTAAATCGGGTAAGCTCATTTTTAGCAATACTGAAGAAGCCTGGGATGGAAGATACGCAGGTGTGATGCTTGACTCGGATGTATACATATGGATTGCCGATTTTATTAATAAAAATAATATTCAAGAACATTTAACAGGAACGGTTCTTTTATTAAAATAGATAATGCAAAATAAATTTGAATAAAAAATTTCTCATATCATTATTGTTAATTGTTTTTGTAGTAAATACTTATGCGCAACAAGGCATTGTTTTATCTCAGCCCTATATTAGCGCTCAATTTTTAAGCCCTGCAACAGTGGGAAATGGTATTTATGAGCAGCGTATTCAAAGCAATCTTAAATCTCAATTTTTAGATGGAAATAATTTATATAGAACCTTGGTTTCTGGTTGGGACAGCCGTTTAAAAAATGCCGACCCTGAACAAAAAAATTATTTTGGAGTAGGGGCGCAAGTTATTTCTGACCAGGCCATGGCAGGGCTATTTAACTCTAACTATATAAGTTTAGGTTTTGCTTATCATCTTTTCTTAGATGCCAATTTAAAAAATGAACTTTCTTTAGGCATTGGCGGTACTTATGGCCAAACCTATTTAGATAAGTCTAAACTTCGTTTTGGAGAAGGCTTTAATATTGACGGATCTTACACTACAGGAAACTATGACTATTTAAATAGCATTAAATCTTTCCCTCAAGATTTTTATTATAATACAGGATTACTATTTACGCGTCATACAGAAAATATATTTTTACAAGCTGGGTTTGCTGCATCATTTCTGTCAAAACCTAAAGTTTTAATATTGAATGTGGATACTGCTTCAGGAATGAAGTCCTCTGCCTTTTTTAATTTTGAAAAAGAGTTAGAAAATGGGAATAGTTTTATGACCCATCTTTCTTTTGCCAATAAAAATGGATTGAATCAAATAGTAGTAGGAGGTTTATGGGGTTTTCCATTTAAAGACAAGACGAATAAAGTAAATCGTATTTATGTCGGCTGTTTTGACCGATTAGATGACGCCATTATACCAAGTGTTTCTTTAATGATGGATAAATATACTTTTGGCTTGAGTTATGATATATATAACAACGATTTATCTGGGGCCAAACTAAAACAAAATGGTTTTGAAATTGCACTCTCTGTTTCTTTTGGTAAAAAAAGAAATGAATGGATGCGTACTATTTTTGATTAAAACTAATAGCACAGTTTAACCACTCGGGGTCGAAACTGGCATTGTACTTTTTATAAAAATTAATGGCTGGCTCATTCCAATCTAGTACCTGCCAATTCATTCCAATAAATTTTTTATCTTTTGCTTCTTGTATTAAGGCGTCAAATAATAAGCTGCCAATTTTTTTACCACGCATTTCTTCTGTCACTAATAAATCTTCCAAATACATTCTTTGTCCTTTCCAAGTAGAATAACGCACATAGTATAAAGCCATACCTACCACTACACCACTTACTTCTGCTACAAAGGCCCACCAGACTGGTTTTGGGCCAAATCCACTTTCTTCAAAATGTGATAGGGTAACCGTTACTTCATCGGGCGCTTTTTCATACACCGCTAGTTCTTGAATAAGTTCTAGTAGTCTAGCACAGTCTTTTTTTTCAGCGCGGCGTATAATAATGTCCATCAAATTAAATTTTAGAAAGTGCTTGTGCTAAATCGGCTTCTAAGTCTTCGTAGTTTTCAATTCCTACGCTCATTCTTATTAAACCATCGGTAATACCATATTTGATTCTCTCTTCTCTTGGTATACCATAATGAGTCATACTTGCAGGATGCGATACCAAGGTATCTACTGTACCTAATGAAACAGCGCGTGTACAAACTTCTAAAGCATCTAAAAATTTCTTACCCGCTTCAATGCCGCCTTTTAATTCAAAACTAATTAAAGGTGCATGTTCTTTCATTTGTTTAGAAGCTATAGCATGGTCGGGATGTGAAGCAAGACCCGTATAATTCACTTTTTCAATAGCTGCATGCTTATCTAAAAACCCAGCCACTTTAGCTGCATTGCTGCAATGTCTTTCCATTCTTATTTCTAAAGTTTTCATGCCTTGTATTAATAAATAGGAATCAAATGCATTGCTATTGCCTCCTAATAATACATGCCATTTCCAAACTTTAGTTTTCATAAATTCTAAATCTTTGCCTAATAAAACACCATTTAAGGCCGATCCGTGTCCGTTTAAAAATTTTGTAGCGGAATGAAAAACAAAATCGGCGCCTAAGGCAAAGGGTTGTTGTAAATAAGGCGTAGCTACTGTATTGTCTACAGAAACTTTAATACCATGTGCATGCGCTATTTTGCAAATGCTTTCAATGTCAACGCACTGTAAGGTAGGGTTAGCAGGGGTTTCCAAGTGAATTAACTTAACATTCTTATTGGCCTCAATGGTTTGTTTTAATAAAGCACTATCTCTTACATCAATTAAAATTGTTTTAATACCTGCCTCGGTTAATAGCTTTTGCATTAATTCTTGTGTGCCACCATATAAAGAAAAATGAGAAATAAGTGTATCGCCTGCACTTAAATTACTCAAAAATAATGTACTCATTGCAGCTTGTCCACTTGAATGTAATAATGCTTTTAATGGAAGGGGTTCTCCTTTTTCATTCGTTAAACCATGCGCTTCTAAGGCTTCTATAGTTTGTTCTGCTGCAGCAAAAGTTGGGTTGCCCCATCTTGTATATAATTTTGTTTTATCGCTTCCTTTAAAACGCTCCATGCCTTCTTCAGCAGTTTCAAATGTGAAAGTTGAAGTGGCGTATATAGGAGTGGTATGAGAAGAATTGTTATTCTCTTTATTGGCTGTATGTAATGTTAAAGTGCTAATGCCTTTGAACTTTTTGTTTTTCATTTTTTCTTTTATTTTATATTTTACACCAGTTTTCTAAATATACATTAATAAGCCCATTTTATCCAAGCGGCACCCCAAGTAAAACCACCACCAAAAGCAGCTAGTACTAAATTATCTCCTTTGTTTAGTTGCTTCTCCCAATCCCATAAACATAGTGGAATGGTTGCGGCTGTTGTGTTTCCGTACTTTTGAATATTAATCATTACTTTTTCCATACTAAGCCCCATTCTATTTGCAGTGGCATCAATAATACGCAAGTTGGCCTGGTGCGGTACTAGCCAAGCAATATCATTTCCCGTTAATTTATGTTTTTCCATTAGCTCTGCACTTACATCGGCCATGCCTTTCACTGCAAATTTAAATACAGGTTGTCCATCTTGAAATGCAAAATGTTCTTTCGCCATCACAGTTTCAATACTGGCTGGTTTTAAACTACCCCCTGCTTTTAAGTTTAAATATTTTGCACCACTACCATCGCTTTTTAAAATAGCATCTTGAAATCCTAAACCATCGGCATTTGGTTCTAACAAAACGGCGCCCGCGCCATCGCCGAATATAATACAAGTGGTTCTATCGGTATAGTCAATAATGGAACTCATTTTATCTACACCTACTATAATTACTTTTTTATATCTACCTGTTTCAATAAAACTTGCACCAGTACTGAGTGCAAATAAAAATCCGCTACAAGCTGCACTTAAATCAAAACCAAAAGCATTTTTAGCTCCCACCTTATCGCCTATTAAATTAGCGGTTGAAGGAAAGGGCATATCGGGTGTCACTGTTGCACAAATAATACAATCAATTTCTAAAGGATCTAGATTCTTTTTACGAATAATCTCTAG
>CAIJZF010000265.1 GCA_903825095.1 uncultured Bacteroidota bacterium
CCAATAATAGGTATCATTAATTTATGTACCGCTTCATTTAAGCCTTTAACGCCTTCTTTCTTTAGTGTTTCATACTTTTTCAATTGCTCATCTACTTGGGCTTTTAACTCAGCATAGGTTTCTTTTACTTGCTTAGTAGGTGCTACATAGCCCGCTGCAGCAGATTCAAATACACCTGCAATTTTATCGTCTAAACGAATTGGGAAGTTTAAAACATCCTGTCCGCTTTTCGCCTTGGTTTGATGTAAAGCTTCTTCTATAGTTTTAAGACTAGCTAATAATACTTCACTTTGCTTTTGGAAACTAGAATCCTTGGTCTTCTTTTGTAAGACTTGTACTTGAGTACGAATTTCTTTAATACCTTTTAAAGTCTTCATGATGGTATTAAAGCTAGCAGCTACTTCTAATAAGAATTGCTCCTGCGCTTTTAAATCGGCATCGGATACTTTATAATTAGGATCTGCTATAATTGTGAAAGGATACTCCATTACCGTATTATCAATGGTCACTTTTGCAGTGTATTTACCAGGAGCGGCTAATACAGGGCTTGTTGAACCATTCCAAAGTATCAAGCTTGCTTCTGGCTTATCTATTTCAGTATGGTACATATTCCATACAAAAGTTTGAAATCCAGCCTCTATACTTGGTCCACCGGCATCATTTTGGTTAAAAGTTTTAATTAGTTTCTTTTGATCATCTAGTATGCTTATCATTACTCTTGTAGAATCATTCGCGCCTGTAGCCTTCCAATAATTAATAACCACTCCTTTTGCAGGATTTGTTCCTACATTGGCTGGCATACTCGCTCTGGCACCACGATTACGACGTCCTCCTATTTGAGGGGGCACACGATAAACATTTGCGATAGGAAATACTTTAGAAGTATTTGCATTAATAGCTTGATAGTTTTCAATAAATGATAAATCATCTAAAATATATAAACTTCTACCTTGCGTACCTACGATTAAATTATTATCTCTAATTAATAAATCGGTGATAGGTGTAACCGGTAAATTTAATTGCAAAGGCTCCCAAGATTTTCCATCATTGATAGAAACGTACAAGCCATATTCAGTTCCTGCAAACAAAACACCCGCCTTTCTTGGACTTGCCACAATAGCTCTTGTGAAATGCATTGGATTAATGCCATTCGTAATTTTTTCCCAAGTTTCACCGTAGTCATGGGTTACATATAAATAAGGTGCATAATCATCTAATTTATATCTCGTTCCTGCAAAATACGCCGTTCCTTTTCTAATAGGATCTACTTCTACTCTATTCCACATCATCCATTGTGGAATATCTTTAGGTGTTACATTTTTCCAAGTAGCACCCCCCATCTTTACTTACATTAATTAAACCATCATCACTTCCTGTCCATAATAAGTCTTTCTCTAATGGAGATTCAGCTGCTGTAAAAATGGTACAATAATATTCTACGCTTGTATTGTCTTGTGTAATGGGACCTCCAGAGCTTTTTTGACGACTCTTGTCATTAGTTGTTAAGTCAGGAGATAACATATTCCAACTTGCTCCTTCATTTTCTGTGGCAAATAAATGATTACCTGCTGTATACAATTTTTTAGGATTGTGTGGAGAAAAGAAAATTGGATGATTCCATTGAAAACGATATTTCATGGCTTCTGCACCAGCACCCATTGGATTGTCAGGCCAAACATTAATAACTCGATTCTCCCCTGTTTTATGATCGTATCTCGTAATTAAACCGCCATAAGATCCGCCATATACAATATCACTATTCGTTGGATCGGCAACAATATAGCCACTTTCACCACCTGCAGTGACATCAAAATCATTTTCTCCAATATAAGCACCATAGGTACTTGATAAAATTCTAAAGGCAGAATTGTCTTGTTGTGCACCTAAAATTCTATAAGGAAAATGATTGTCCGTACTTAAACGATATACTTGCACAGTAGGTTGGTTCATCACCGTGCTCCAATTTTTGGCACCATCTAAACTTACTTGCGCACCACCATCGTCTGAAACTATCATGCGCTTACCATTTTTTGGATCAATCCATAAGTCATGATGATCGCCATGTGGTGTTCTGCCTGAAATAAAAGTTTTACCTCCATCACTTGACATCATAAAGTTTACATTCGGGCAGTAAATTTTATTTTCATCAGCAGGATCAATAAATACTTTTGTATAATACCATGCTCTTTGACGAATATTATTATCACTATTGACTAGTTCCCAAGTCTTACCTGCATTTTCAGACATATATAAACCACCGTCTTTATTTTCTATTAAAGCATATAGTTTATCGGTATTAGATTTGGCAACTGCAATAGCTGTAATTCCCCAAACACCTTTAGGAAAACCTTTATTAGTTTTAATAGAAATCCAAGTATCTCCGCCATCTGTACTTTTATATAAACCAGAACCTTCTCCACCACTTTCTAAACTATAAGGAGTTCTTATTAACTGCCAAGTACCTGCATATAAAATTTCTGGATTACTAGGATCAATTACTAAATCACTGGCACCTGTTTGTTCATTGACATACAATACTTTTTTCCAGTTTTGTC
>CAIJZF010000266.1 GCA_903825095.1 uncultured Bacteroidota bacterium
GGAAGTATTAATTTACCTAGCATACCAAGTATGCGTTGGATTACTGAATTAAGGTATGAACTTCCAAAAAATTCGGGTAACCTTAAAAACAGTTATGCTTCTTTACAATTAGATAATGTAGCTGCACAGAATAATCCGTTTACTGGTTATAATACAGAAACCAAAACACCAGGCTATACCTTAATTAATGTTGGTGCAGGCACGCAGGTAACTAAAAAGGGCAAACAATTATTTAGTATTTCATTAGTAGCACAAAACCTTACAGATATTGCTTATCAGAGCCATTTAAGCCGTTTAAAATATACCGATGTAAATATTTTAACAGGAAGAACTGGTGTATTTAATATGGGCCGTAACTATAGTTTGAAAATTAATGTTCCACTTCAGTTTGATTAGATATTAAATAAAACTTATACGAACATATGTTTACTCAAGTTCTTACAAAATCCTTAACATAGAATTTTGTAAATTTGCAGAAGGTTCTAGAAGAATCTTGTTTTACAATCGTTCTAAAAAAGTTCTTTATAAAACACATGCGTAAATTTTCCCCCTATATCGTTGTTCTATCATCTATTTGTATTTTATTTAATGCATGTCAGCATGATATTATTACGGTAAATAGTAATGTTTCTTTAGAACCCGTGGTAGTGGTGAATCCACCGGCCACGACAGTTCCAGCGGGCGGTACACCTGCAGTTTCAGATACGATTTGTTTTAATACCGATGTCTTACCCTTATATGTTAGTTACTGTGGTTCTGCAGGTTGTCATAATGAAGCAAGCCATAGAGAAGGCGTAATTACCACCGACTATGGACATTTAATGAATGGCATTAGGGCTAAAAATGCAAATAGTAGCAGGTATTATACTATTATAGGAAATGGTATGCCAACAAGATCAAGTCCACAAATGACGGCTACCCATATTGCACTTATCAAAAAATGGATTGACCAAGGTGCCCTTAATACACAATGCACCAATGTATGTGATACTAATTCATACACCTATGCAAATGCTATTCAAACAATTATTTCTACTAATTGTGGAGGATGTCATGGTAGCAAGCCTGGTTCTGCAAATATTTATTTAGGAGACTATGCAAGTGCCAAAACTTATATAAGTGCCAATACAAGCATATTTTTAAATTCCATTAATTATGTTTCAAGTATAGCTGTTTCAAAAAGAATGCCTCCTTCTGCTAAGTTGGTAGATTGTAAAATAATCCAAATTCAAAAATGGATACAAAAAGGCTATCCTCAATAATATGGAAAAGTTTTTTAAAATAGTATTTGTAATCATTGCCATTAGTAGTTTTACTGCTTGTTATTACGATAAGAAGGACCAAGTATACCCTCAAGTGGTAGTAGCTGCTTGTGATACCACCAATGTTACCTATAGTGTAACGGTAGCAGGCATCTTAAATGCCAATTGTAATAATTGTCATGGAGCTAGTGCCAATAATTTAGGCGGAGGCATTGTATTAAATACCTATGCTACAGTGAAGCCTTATATTACTAATGGGCGCCTTGTGAATTCAATTTTACAAAATGGTAATGCATCACCTATGCCTAAGAATATGGCGAAGATGGATGTATGTAGTATTAATAAAATAATTGTTTGGGTGAATAGAGGGGCTATTAATAATTAATAAAAAAAAAGAATAAAAATAATTTCATATGATTTCAATTCGCAACATAAAAAAATTAACAGCAGCGCTTGTACTTATATTACTTGTATGCAATATGCAAATAGTAAATGCACAAACACCAAGTGCACAAAAAGTATATGCTACTAAAACAGGACAAATATTTTTTAATGCCACCGGAGGAGCCGTGGCCATTGCAGCGGTGAATAACCAGGTTGATTCAAAATTTGTAGACGCCACTGGTCAAATTATATTCGGCGTATTAGTGAAAGGTTTCAAATTTGAAAACCAGTTAATGGAAGATCACTTTAATGAGAACTATATGGAGTCGACTCAGTTTCCTAAAGCCGATTTCAAAGGGTATATAAAAAATATCAAAGAAGTTAATTTTACCAAGGACGGAACTTATCCAATTACTATTGAAGGTAGTTTAACCATACACGGAACTTCACAAAAAGTAAGTACCAATGGAACTTTACAAGTTACTGAGGGCAAGCCCACAATTACCGGAGAGTTTAGTATAAAAATTAAGGACTACGGTATTAAGGGTTTATACATTGGAGAGAAAATTGCGAATGAGGCTAAGATAAAAGTGAATTGTAAATACCAAAATTAAAAATTATGTTTTTACGTTCCCTTCATTTAGTTGTATTTGCTTTATTTATTTCCCTTGCAGCAACCGCGCAAAATGTAGATTTATTTTCAGAAAAAACAAATTCTACTAATGCCGATTTTACTACGGGTACTTTTAAAGCTACCCGTATTATTAATGGTCAGTCTATAGAGAATGTAGGAGTGGGTGTATTGGACTTCAGAATTTTACACCGCTTTGGGCCACTTAGCGACGGAGGTTATAATTTTTTCGGCTTAGACCAGGCCACAATGCGCATTGGTTTAGACTACGGGCTTACAGACAGGCTCATGATAGGCATTGGCCGTAGTACTTATCAAAAGCAGTACGATGGTTTTTTAAAATATAAAATTATTAGACAACAGCAAGGTCAGTTCAAGTTTTTGTCTGGGCATGTGCCTGTATGCCGGCGAAGGTGTGCCGGCGGATGCCGCCGAAGCGGCGATACATTTCCGCGTCGCGGCGCGCAAGGGCTTGGCCGGCGCGATGTTTCTGCTGGGCCAGTGCCACACCTTCGGTTTTGGTGTCACGCGTGATCCGCAGGCTGGCATGGCCTGGTATCGGCGTGCTGCGGAGAAGGGGAGCCGGGACGCC
>CAIJZF010000267.1 GCA_903825095.1 uncultured Bacteroidota bacterium
ACGTTAAATCCAATGGCGGCAATAAGGCCTCCAAATAAGATACATTCCAAAATCGCATAAAATACAGGAGGTGTGAAAAATATTAAATGAATATAAGTAATTACAAAAAGGCTCATTAATATAATGGCTTTTGAAAACAATTTAAAATTTCCTGTTGCTTTAATAGCATGGTCTTCTAAATATAGATTCACTCTTCTCTTTAATTCTGCGTGTAATGAATTTGCCATTACAGGGAACTTAGGTGTAATCAGGTGCATGTTTGACATAGTCGATCGTTATAATATACAAAGAAAAGACAATTAGCAATAAGACTAGGGTTTATTGACTATTATTTACCCGAACGTTTAATAATTCTATTTATTATGTAAACTATTGTTAAATATATCCACATAGATGGGATAAGTTAAAACCATTTTTGACGATATATTTCGTTGATTTGAATAATAATTGAAACCAAATATTAGTTTAACCTATGCAAAAAGAAGCTGAAATTAACGCCCTATTTAAGCTAATAGACGATCCTGATGAAGAAGTATTTAATACCATTGCAGATAGGTTGCTGAATTACGGCACACCCATTATACCTGATCTTGAACATCTTTGGGAAAACACTTTAGACGAAGCTACTTTGGAACGCATTGAAATAATGATTTACAAACTGCGTTTGCAAGATTTAAAAGAAGCCTTCGTGGAATGGAAGTCCAAGCCCGAACCCTCTTTATTTGAAGGGGCCTTACTCGTTACAAAATTTCAATTTCCCGAATTAGCCATTGACAGCTTGCGTCATCAAATGGAAAAAATAAGACGTAATATTTGGCTAGAGCTTAATAACTATTTAACCCCATTGGAACAAGCCAATGTGATTAGAAACATACTTTTTAACTACTATCAAATAAAAGGCGTAGAAGTGAACTATGAAAAGCCAGAAGAATTTTTAATTTCAGCTCCACTACAATCTAAAAAAGGGAATGCCATTGCCAATACTTTATTATACGCAGAGCTTTGTCAACAATTGGAAATACAGGCTCAGTTTATCAATATTCCCAAGCAATGTATTATAGCTTTTTATGCATCGGACTGGGATCCTGAAGAATTGGTTACTAACCCACAAGAATTTATTCAGTTTTATGTAGAGGGTACAACAGGTAATGCTTTTTCACAAAAGGATTTAGACCAGTACATGATTCGTTCTAATATTGAACCTAAGAATAGTTATTACAAAGCATTGTCAAATGTAAAAATTATTAAAAAGCATTTACTAGAATTTGCAAAATGTTTTAATAGCCCTACTCTTCAATACAAGCAAAAGGACCTTACCGATTTAGCCAATTTATTAGACTAATAATAAAACTATGATTCAGTGGGATGATTTTACCAAGGTAGATATTCGTTGCGGCACCATTTTATCGGCCGAAGTTTTTGCGAAAGCCAAAAAACCTGCCTATCAATTAAGTATCGATTTTGGTAGCTTGGGTATTAAAAAATCATCTGCTCAAATCACAGCTCATTATAGTATTGACAATTTAATTGGTAAACAAGTAGTAGCTGTGGTGAATTTTCCACCCAAACAAATTGCCAACTTTATGAGCGAGTGCCTGGTTTTAGGCGTTTATGATACCGAAAACGAAGTGGTCTTATTACATCCCTCTCACCCAGTAGATAATGGCCAACCCATCGGTTAATGGAAACAAAATACACACAAATTTATCATAGCCCAATTGGTGTTATTAAAATAGTAGCCTCCGAATTTTGTATTGAAGAATTAGTTTTTGTAGAAACAGACAAAGTATCAAGCATAAACCTATCCGAGGATTCTCCCCCAGTCATTCAGCAATGCATAGATGAACTCATAGAATACTTTGCGGGTAATAGAAGAAGTTTTTCTGTGGCCATTAACCAAGAAGGAACAGAATTTCAACAAAGAGTTTGGAAAGAATTATATGAAGTACCTTTTGGGAAGAATTTAAGTTATGGAGAACTTGCCAAAAAAATGGGCGACCCTACTGCTGTTCGAGCAGCGGCTGCTGCCAACGGTAAAAATAAAATAGCTGTTATAGTACCCTGTCATAGAATTGTGGGAGCAGATAGATCATTAGTAGGATATGCTTGGGGTAAGGCCAGAAAAAAATGGCTATTACAACATGAATTTAGATTGGCACTAGGGGTACAAACCTTATTTTAAAATGGATCCGTCGAAACCAAAGGGTAATAAATGAGTGGCAGAATTTACCACCATCACTTTACCCGACTTCCCAGCCATAATAATCTTAATGGGAGATTTAAACCTGTTTTCATAGTCTAATAAGGACTGCCTGCACATACCACAAGGCGATATAGGCTCTACTGAGGGCTTACCCACCGGTTCGTAGCTAATTGCCATAGTATGAATGGTTTCATGGGGAAATTGGCTTCCTACACTGTTTAATAAGGCACGTTCAGCACAAATACCCACTGGGAAGCTGGTACTCTCTTGATTAGAACCTACCATAATTGCATTGGAACTTAGTCTTGCAGCAGCCCCTACTTTAAAATTAGAATAAGGTGCATAGGCTGTCTCTGTTGCTTTTTTTGCAGCTTCTAAAAGTTCCTGATCTGCAATTGACAATTGATTGGCATTCTCTAACAAATCATATTCGAACTCAAATTTTTGCTGCATGTAATTTTTTTTGTGCTTTATTTAATCAAATTAAATAGGCGATTCCACCTAATGGATTTATTATAACTAAACCAAATTAAAGCGGCTCTTCCCACAATATGTGTTTCTGGCACAAAGCCCCAATACCTGCTATCTTGGCTGCGATGACGATTATCTCCCATCATCCAATAGTAATTAAGTTTCACCGTATAGCTTGTCGCAACTTTACCATTCAATATAAATTGATCATTTATTTTTTCTAAACTATTGTGTTCGTAGTTGGTAATAAGTCTGCGGTAAATTTCAATAGTGGTATCATTTAATTCAATTATATCCCCTTTTTTAGGAATGCGAATGGCGCCAAAATTATCTACCGACCATGGTGCGTGCACAACATCATTAGGAAAAGTATTGCCAATTAAATTATCTACATAAAAACTCATCTCTTTTACTTGTGGCAATTTACGTAAGCTTGCTGCAGCCCCTGCTGTCATATTAATCACATAGGTATTGGGCCTGCCTTCCATTACTTTAAAATCGGAAGTTGCCTCATTTATATTAATTCCAATGGTATCTTCTATAAAACTTTCTGGAATAGGTGTACCATCTGTAATAACAATATATTCTGTTTGCGCAGAAGCAGCCACATAAGCAGGCTTATTATTCACCCATAACCTACTTTCTTTTACTTGAATAAGATCACCAGGGAGACCCACACATCTTTTAATATAGTTATCGGTCTTATCCATGGGATGCACTAAAATGGGGTAATCTGCTTGTAGCTTTTCTCTATTATTATTATACTCAGGTGTTCTTAACACATCGTAGTAAGGAAACTTAGATCCGAATTCAGGTAAATTAATAATGGTATCTCCTGCAGGGAAATTAAATACCACAACATCGTTTCTATTTATATCTCTATACTTGGGTAATCTTTGATAATCGAGTTGGACCCATTTTACATAAGAAGGTGTTGTAGGTGCTCCCGGTAAAGTATTATGAACAAATGGAAATGAAATAGGTGTTTGAGGAATTCTAGCACCATAGGTAAGCTTGTCTACAAATAAGAAGTCATTCACTAATAATGTTTTTTCCATACTCTCTGTAGGAATTACATAGGCTTCGAATAAAAATGTTCTAATTAAAGTAGCCGCAACAATGGCAAATACACCAGCATCTATCCATTCTCTAGAAGCGGGTTTGTGATAATGCACTAAGGCCTGCTCTCCATACCATTTTTCTTTTTCAGAAAAACCTAAATAAGGTAAATATATAAAAGGAACAAAAACAGTTAATGCATGTTGAATCACATTTACCTTTTTAAAATGCATGGTAAAGATGATCGAAATCCAAAGACTAATAAATTGTCCTAAGATGGGAATGAGTTGTAACCAAAACCAAATTTTAGGAATACCACATAATTTAACTACTTCCCAAGTATTGTAAATAGGAATCATTGCCTTGGTTTTATCCCCACCTGCTTTTACAAGCATGCCATACATACCAATATGCCAACCCAACCAAAAAATAATAAAGAATGCTAAACCCATAAATAAGAGATTATTGTTATAACAAAAATATCCCTTTGTGAGGGATATTTATAAAAAGATTTAGAATTAACTCAATTTTAATTTGAAAGGCTAAATTAAAGGATAAGGGAGCATTTATTTGTACTGATGCATTACCTCTTTAATTAACTTAACAGTTCTTGTAACATCTGGTATAGCTAATGCAGTTAAATTAGGCGCATAGTGCATAGGCGCATCAGCACTGGTAATCCTTCTTATAGGTGCATCTAAATAATCGAATCCCTCTTTTTGAATACGATAACTTAGTTCAGAAGATACAGAGGCAAATGGCCATTGCTCTTCCACAATTACTAATCTATTTGTTTTTTTAACGCTTTCTAAAACAGTCATCCAATCTAAAGGACGAATGGTTCTAAGGTCAATCACTTCTGCACTTATTCCTTCCTTCTCTAATTCCTCTGCAGCACCTAAGGCTACTTTCATCATTTTGCTATAAGAGACAATGGTAATATCACGGCCTGGTCTTTTCACATCGGCAAGTCCTAAGGGAATATAATATTCTTCTTCAGGCACTTCGCATTTATCTCCATACATTACTTCACTTTCTAAGAACATAATAGGATCTTCTTCATAACGAATGGCTTGCTTTAATAAACCTTTTGCATCATATCCATTAGAAATAGAGACTACTTTAATACCCGGTATATTAGCTAAATAACTTTCAAAAGCAGTTGAATGTTGTGCGCCTAATTGACCTGCACTTCCATTGGGCCCTCTCATGACTATAGGACAGCCAATTTGACCTCCACTCATGGCTAGCATCTTACTTGCCGTATTCAATATTTGATCCAAAGGTAGTACAGCAAAGTTCCAAGTCATAAACTCCACAATGGGTCTTAGTCCATTCTGAGCAGCCCCTACAGCCACCGCTGTAAAGCCTAATTCAGATATCGGAGTATCAATAACGCGTTTAGCGCCAAATTCAGCTAACATACCCTGGCTTACTTTATAAGCGCCATTATATTCAGCTACTTCCTCTCCCATTAGCAAGACTCTTTCGTCTCTTCTCATCTCCTCGCTCATGGCTTCCCTGATGGCTTCTCTTAAGGCAATTGATCGCATGAATAACTATTTAATTTGAGTTGCAAAAATAGAGATTTATAAAGGAAAAAAGTAATTCTAAGGCATAAAAAAATCCCCTCCTCCTGAGCTAGTCAGGAGGAGGGGATCTAAAATCTAACCCACCCTAAAAAGAATTACAATACGTTATAAGCAAAACTTATATAGTATAAGCCACCTATTGCAGGGCTACCATATGAAGTATTGTAGTATTTGTTCATTACGTTCGTACCACCTATTTTAACCAAAGACTTGATTTTAGGCACTCTATAAGTAAGAACAGCATCTAATGTATTGAAAGAAGGTATTTGACCTGTTACGAAAGTACCCTCATACATAACCTCATCTTGGTAGTGTATGTTGATATTAAAGCCTAATCTGTTATTCATTAACAAACCTGGATGACTGAAACCGAAGTTAGCTCTCCAAGTAGGTGTGTTGAAATAAGAAATAAAGCCTTTAGGTAATTCGCCAATTTCGTCTGTGTAAATACTAGAAGTAAATACAAAACGATTAGGTAATAAATAATCCATTGAAGCACCCCAACCCTTTGTAGAAACATTGGCAGTAGAGTTAGTAGAAATACTATAAGCTACACGCTTATTCGCATCTAATACATCTAATACACTTGGGTTAGCAGCATTTCTTGATTGTAATACAGTTACACCACTAATGAAATTCTCATAGTGACCTGCGTATGCGTAGAAATCAATTAATAATTTTTTAGCAATTAAAGTTTTGTAACCAACTTCAAATGAATTCATTGATTCTGGCTTAAACTCTCCAAATTTTTGTTGAGCTAATAAAGAAGGATTTGGAGCACCTGCAGCAGCAGAAGCACCAAATGCAGTTACGCTCGCTAAAGTATATGCAGGGTTGGTATTAAATTTGTAGTAATCTCTTAATTGAGGTAAACCTCCCATTAAACGTGTACCACCACCTACTAACAAGTTAATCCATTGGTTTTGTGTAGAAGGGAAACGATAAGCGCTTTGGTAAGAAACACGGATATTGTTGTCTTCAGCTACTTTTACCACAGCTGAGAATCTTGGAGTGAATTTACCAGCGAAGTTGGTGTTTTTATCATAACGTCCAGAGAAAGATAGTTTCAAAATATCTCCAAAGAATTTCTTAGAGATTTGAGAATAAGCACCAGACTCATTGATATATAATCTTCCTGTAGTATCAGCAAATAAAGTTCCTTGAGAATTCAAAGTATACATTTTTGCACTACCACCTATTAACCAGTCAATATCATATTTATTTAAATTCAACATTTCAGTTAAATTCAAAGTACCTTCTGCAACACTTAAAGTAGACTTATCCAAGAACTTACCACCCCCTTTAGAAATAGGTGTAGCAGCAATGGTTGTGAAAAGTGAATTATCGCCTACATGACCTGTTGGTCTACCAGCATCAGCTATTAAACGTGCAGCATTGTTTGCAGCAGTATAGTCTAAGCCAGCATCTCTGTATTGAGTATAAGCACCAGTATATTGTTGATACCAAGTAGCACTTGGCTTCCAAGCCTCGTTGAATAAACGAGTCGCAATAGTAGAGTTAAATGAGTTACCTGCATCTTCAATAGTTTTGTAAGCTCTTACTGTCCAGTTTTTAGACTTCAATTCAAACTTGAATTGACTCATTTTTAAATCATGTAAAGAATAACGATCAGAACCAGAATAAACAGTATTACCTGTTCCAGTATAAGCACTTAAAGATGCTTCAGTTTTATCGTTTACTTTATAGTGAATAGATCCAGTCACTTTTGTATTTTTTGCAGTTGGATCAATGATATCTTGTTCAGCATATCCTGTTCTACTTACGTTCATATCTTTATACCAACCTTTAGCAT
>CAIJZF010000268.1 GCA_903825095.1 uncultured Bacteroidota bacterium
AGCAAACTGCCTAAACATATTGCCATTATTATGGATGGGAATGGCAGATGGGCGCAAGAACAAGGCCAGGACCGCTTATTTGGTCATTATCAAGGAGTTATAAGCGTTAGAAAAGTCGTAGAAGCGGCCACTGAAATTGGCATTCAATACCTAACCCTCTATGCATTTAGTACGGAGAACTGGGAAAGACCAGAGGAAGAAGTTACAGGTCTGATGACCTTATTTGTAGATACGATTGCCAAAGAAGTACCCGATTTGCATAAAAATAATATCAAGCTTCGTTTTATTGGCAATTTAGGATTGCTGCCCCCACATGCAAGAGAAGCCTTGGACAATGCCACTCATCAAACAGCTGCAAATACGGGCTTGACCCTCATAGTCGCTTTAAGTTATAGTAGTAGATGGGAGCTAGTGGAAGCGGCTAAAAATATTGCCACAAATGTGAAAGAGGGTAGCCTTTCTATAGATAAAATTACAGAGACAACTTTGTCTGAAGCCCTTACTACCAAAGACTTTCCTGATCCTGAATTAATGATACGTACCAGTGGTGAATTTCGTATCAGCAATTTTTTATTGTATCAGTTGGCCTATGCCGAATTATACTTTACAGAGACCAGATGGCCCGATTTTAGAAAGGATGACCTAGTCAAAGCCATCCTTGATTTCCAATCCAGAGAACGCAGATTCGGTAAAACCAGCTTACAAGTCAGTTTAAATGATGAAATAAAATAATATGTTTATTTACACTTTTAACAAAGACTTTGAAATATTACGAGTAATTTGCGACACTTTTAAAATTATAAATGTTTAGTCCCTTAGCAGATGCATAAATTTCTTCCCTTTTTAATAGGTTCACTATCAGTACTTTTATTGAATTCGACTTCTTATGCGCAGGACACCCCTGTTAAAGATTCAGTGTCTCAAATTAACGTAAACCTGATCAATATTTTTAACCAAAAAACGGTTACTAAATATAAGATTCGCAATATCAAAGTGGTGGGTAATGAAAACTTTGATGAAAATTTATTGCTTTCACTTTCTACTTTAAATACAGGCGATGAAGTGTCTATTCCAGGGGGAGACAATTTTGCGAAGTCTATTCGCAAGTTGATGGATCAAAATTATTTTAGCGACGTAAGTATTTATTTAACAGACTTAGTAGGTAAAGAAATTGATGTAGAAATTAATGTTACAGAAAGACCTCGTTTATCTAAGTTTAATTTTCTGGGTGTAAGAAAATCGGACATTGATGAATTGTCTGGTAAAACCGGCTTAACACCTAATAGAGTGGTTACCGATAACATGAAAATTACGGCCATTGAAGGCATTAAAAAATATTATGCTGAAAAAGGTTTTCAAGATGTGAAAGTTACTATCAAAGAGCGTAAGGATGCTACTAGAAAAAATAATTTATTATTAGATTTCGTAGTAGACAAAGGGCCTAAAGTAAGAATTAACAATATTAATTTCGGAGGCAATTTAATTGAAGAGACTAAGCTTAAAAAAAGCTTGAAGGAAGTGCATGAGAAATCAAGACTTACTTTATTTCCTATTAATGACAAGCCTGTCATTGTAAAGACAAGTCCTTATACTTTTGAGCAGTATATGTCTGAAAAAGGCTTTTTAACTTTTACCAAGACTAGAAAAATATTAAATTCATACGCAAGGTTCTCTCTTTCTTCTTCTAAGTTCAATATTAAAAAGTACGAAGAAAGTAAAGACAACTTATTAGATTATTATAACTCATTAGGTTTTAGAGACGCTGTGATTGAAAAGGATACTGTGTATCATAATGCAGGAGGTAATCTGAACATAGATTTACAAATGAAGGAAGGCCGTAAATATTATTTCGGTAATATTAATTGGAGAGGTAATACTAAATATTCCGATTCTATCTTATCGGTTATTTTAAATATTAAGAAAGGTGAAATTTACAATAGAGAAATCTTATTTAATAAATTGGGTAAAACACCTACTGCTGAAGGCGGTGATGTAAGTACTTTATACCAAGACGATGGTTATTTATTTTTTAGAGTGGATCCTGTAGAAACTGCAGTATATAATGACACCATTGATTTTGAAATTAGAATAGTTGAAGGCCCTCAAGCAACTATTAAAACAATTCGTATTGCAGGTAATGAAAAAACAAAAGATTTTGTGATTCGTCGTGAAATTAGAACCCTACCTGGAGATAAATTCAGCCGCTCTTTATTAATTAGATCACAACGTGAGATTGCACAGTTAAACTTTTTTGATCAAGAGAAAATTAAAATTGATCCTTTACCGAATCCAGATGATGGTACGGTGGATATTAATTATGGTGTAGAAGAAAAATCGAGTGATCAATTAGAGTTGAGTGCAGGTTGGGGTGGATATATTGGACTTACCGGAACCTTAGGGGTGACTTTTAATAATTTTAGTTCAAAGAATTTATTTAAAAAAGAAGCATGGGATCCACTTCCTATGGGAGATGGTCAAAAACTAAGTGTAAGGGTTCAAAGTAATGGTAAGGCCTTTAGATCTACCAATCTTTCTTTCACTGAACCTTGGTTTGGCGGTATTAAAAGAAATACACTTACTGTAAGTGTCTACAATACAAAGTACGGACAAACGTATAATTTATTGACTGGTATGTATGATCCCAATGCAGCCGATTCAAGATATATTTCTACTACAGGTGCTACGCTTTCTTTTGGAAGACAATTAGCTTGGCCAGATGATTATTTTTCTTTGAACATGGGATTAAACTATACAAGATATACTTTGAAAGATTATGCTATTGATCCTTATAATCTTCCCAACTTCAATAATGGAATTGTAAACAATGTCAACTTTAGAATTGCTTTACAAAGAACTTCGGTGGATCAACCTTTGTTCCCAAGAACAGGATCTACTTTTTTAATGAGCGCGCAATTAACACCGCCTTATTCTTTGTTTGATCCTAATTTTGCAACAAAATCAAACCCTTATGAATTATTAGAATACCATAAGTGGAGATTCAATGGAGAATGGTATGTGCCATTGGGTAAGCCAGCAGGTGCCGATCATAACAAACAATTCGTTTTAAAATTTGCAGCTAAATATGGTTTCTTAGGTTCTTATAATAGCGACATAGCAGTTTCCCCTTTTGAACGTTTTCAAGTAGGAGATGCTGGATTAAGTAATCAATTTGCATTATTAGGATACGATATCATTGCACAAAGAGGTTATCCAGTGTATGAGAGTTCGAATCCGAAAGTCAATCCCGATCAACAATCTTCAAGACAAAAGTTTACCATCTTTAATAAGTATTCGGTGGAAGTTCGTTACCCTTTAAGTTTAGCAGCAAGTAGTACTATCTATGCCTTAGGATTTTTTGAAGCGGCCAATGGTTGGTATAGCATGAAAGAGTACAATCCATTTAACTTAAGACGTTCAGTAGGTATTGGAATGCGCTTCTATTTACCTATGTTTGGTTTATTAGGTTTTGATTATGGACTGGGTATAGATAGATTGAATGGAACAACATCCTTAAAAGACGCAGGAAGGTTTACCTTTATGTTAGGGTTTGAACCTGAATAATAGTGATTATAATTTTCATTTCATAAATTCTTGAATTATGCAATTTAAAAAACAGTTTTTGGTCCTTTTTATTGGACTTGCCCTTTTTTCTACAAGTCAGGCACAAACAAAATATGCAGTAATTAATACGAAGTATATTTTGGATAAGATTCCTGAATATAAGGATGCAGATAAAAAATTAAAAGTTTTAGGAGATGGATGGCAACAAGAAATTGATGCTAAGCAAATGGTCTTGGATAAAATGTATAAAAACTATGAGGCTGAGCAATTTATGTTGTCTGAAGACCTAAGAAAAAAGAGAGAAGATGAGCTTTTTGTAAAAGAAAAAGAATTGAGAGATTTGCAAAAAAAGCGTTTTGGATATGAGGGTGATTTGTTTAAGGAAAGGCAAAAACTGGTTAAGCCTATTCAGGATAAGGTATATAATGCAGTCCAAAAAATGGCTGCAGCAAGGGCTTATGACTTCATTTTGGATAAAAGTGAAGGAATTACCATTATATTTGCAGACCCAAAACTGGACAAAAGCGACGACGTTTTAAAGGAATTGGGCATTAACAATTAGACATAAATAATCAAAAAAAGATCAAAAAATAAAACAATATCTTATGAAAAAAGGTTTCTTAGTAGCTGTCATCTTATTTATCGCAGCTTCATTTACAACAAGTGCAACTGCACAAACAAAGATTGGTTACTTTGATGACCAAAGCGTTATTTCTTTATTCCCTGGTATCCAAGAAAAATTAGATACTGTACTTAGATCATACGCACAAGATTCTTTACAAGAAGAGTATAATTACACTTTAAAAGATTATCAAATTAAGGATAGCATCTTTAGAAGAGACTCAGCTGAGTTGTCTAAAAAAGCAAAGGCTTATGAAATGGCTACTACCGATTTAAATAAATTAAAGTATAAGTTAATCAACTGGCAACAATACCAACAAAGTATGATGCAACAAAAAGAGGAAGCTCTTTTATTGCCTTACAGACAAAAAGTAGCTGCTGCTTTAAGCGAAGTAGTTGCAGAAAATAAATATACTTTAGTTTTAAAGGCAGATGCTTTATCTCCTTATGCTCAACCTTCTATTGCAGACAATTTAACAATTCGTGTGGCAATGAAGTTAAAGTTAGCTTTACCTAAGGATGTGGAAGACGCTTTCAAAGCGGCTACAGGCGGTACTGCTCCTAAAGCAGCTGCACCAGCTAAAAAAGGATAATACTTTAATAAAATATTTTTGATAAGAACCTCGTTGTTATGCAACGAGGTTCTTAGTTTTACAGAACAAAGTTTTTAATAGTGTATTCAATTAAATAAATTTTATGCCAGCACCCATTGGTGTCTTTGATAGTGGTTATGGGGGTCTCACCATATTAAAGGAATTGAAAAAACAATTACCTCAGTACGATTATATCTATTTAGGAGATAATGCACGTGCACCCTATGGCACTAGATCTTTTGAAACAGTCTATCAATATACTTTAGAAGCAGTGAATTGGTTTTTTAAGCAAGGTTGTTCTTTAGTGATCATTGCTTGTAATACGGCCTCTGCTAAAGCCCTTCGAAATATTCAGCAATTAGACTTACCGCATATCGATCCTAGCAAAAGAGTACTAGGTGTCATCCGTCCAACCACAGAAGTGTTAGGTAATTTTTCTACGAATCATCAAATTGGCATTATGGGTACCTTGGGTACTGTGCAAAGTGATAGCTATCCTATTGAGTTAGCTAAATTTTTTCCTGACTTGCAAGTCTTCCAACAAGCCTGTCCAATGTGGGTGCCCTTGATCGAAAATGGGGAGTTTGATAAACCCGGGGCAGACTATTTTGTTCAGCAGTACTTAAACGAGCTTTTTAGCCAATCTAAGGGTATCGATACAATTTTACTCGCCTGTACGCATTATCCGCTATTGGAGGCTAAAATAAAGTCCTTTTTACCCTCTGGGATGAGTTTGGTGACACAAGGAGATATTGTGGCAAAAAGCCTAGCAAAATACCTTGAAAATCACCCTGAATTAGCCCAGAAATGCAGCCAGCATGGGCATTTAAGCTTTTATACCACCGATAATGCCAGCAGCTTTGAAAAGCAGGGTAGCTTATTTTTTGGACAAAAAATTGAGGCAAAACATACAGATTTAGCTTAAGAAATGAAAAAATACCCTATTTTTGCCGTCCTTTCACGGGTAGTGGTATGGTGACTGC
>CAIJZF010000269.1 GCA_903825095.1 uncultured Bacteroidota bacterium
CAATTAGTACAAAACGATCCTAGCCGTTTTATAGATGAAATGCCAGAAGACCAAATTGATAAAAGCAGTTCTGGCGGTGGGGCAAGAAATCAATCTAGTGGATGGGGATCGGCCTATGATAGAATGCAGGGCGGTAGTAACAAAAGCTGGATCGATCCAGAAAAGGCTACTAGTAAAAAAACAGAGGGGTCTAAACCTAGTTATTTACCAGTAGTCCCGCCCCATACTTTAAATAAAAACCATATTCCATCGGCCAATTTCACTGCCTGTGATCCTTCGGCCCTAGAGGCAGGTAATAAGATTGAGCATCAAAAATTTGGATTTGGGGTGATTAAAGAAATTGAGGGCTCGGCCCATAACCCTATTGCCATTATCCTTTTTGATAAAAATGGCGAGAAAAAGATCATGCTGAACTACGCCAAGCTTAGTATTGTACCCTAAAAGTCTTTCGATATCGGAAAAATAAAGGTCCAATTAGCCTAAAGCCCTCTTCCTGCAAGCTTTTTGATTATTTTTGTAGCGCGTTGAATTTTAAAACGCATTGAATTAAAATTGAAACTATGATTACCACAGGCAATACCATTGTAAGTATTTATACAGAAATGACTCCCAACCCAGAAACCATGAAGTTTGTGGCCAACAAACTTTTGTATCCTGGAAAAAGTATTGACATTGCTGAGGAAAGCCTTGCCTTCGCCTCACCATTGGCGAAGGAATTATTTAGTTTCCCTTTTATTAAAAGTGTTTTTATTGCCAGCAATTTTGTGACACTTACAAAAAACACTGAGCAAGATGATTGGCAGGATGTAATTCCAACCATTAAAACTTTCTTGAAAGAGTATTTAGAAAATGGTGGCGCGGTAGTGAATGAAGAAGAAGTGGCTAAAATGAAGCAAGAAGCGAGCAATACTGTTAATGCAGATGATGATGATATCGTGAAGCGTATTAAAGAATTATTAGAAAATTATGTAAAGCCCGCAGTGGAGATGGATGGCGGTGCCATACAATTTAAAAGTTATAACGAGGGCATCGTAAATTTAATGTTACAAGGTTCTTGTAGCGGATGCCCTTCAAGCATGGTTACTTTAAAGGCAGGTATTGAAGGCATGATGAAGCGCATGATACCTGAAGTAAAAGAAGTAGTAGCCGAGGCAGAGTAGTGGTTATAATTTTATTCTAAAAATTAAAAATTTTAGAACTAATTATTTTCTGATAAACTTAGTCCCATTCCATTCCCACCTAATATTATCTTTTTTCTCTCCAGAAAAAATATCTAATTGCCCATTCTTGTCAATGTCTTGCACGCGTATGTGATAAAAACGACCGGCTGTATTGTTATCAATGTATTGACTTGTTTTATCTGTGAATGTTTTTCCTTTATCAGTAGATTTAAATAATGAGATAAAATAAATAGGTGCGCCACTGCCCATAGGATTATTATAATTTCCACTAGGAATTATTTCCTTTATACCATCGCCATCAATATCTGCAAAATCTAAATTCATCAAATACCATTCCCCTGAAATATTTATGGCAGTTGAATTATCTAAACTAAACCCTTTACCATTTCCCCATAAGACCCTGAAGTCATTGACCCTACTAGGAAAAATAGAGGGTACAAAAACAATGACAAGGTCTAAAAATCCATCATTATTTATGTCTACCAACTCTGATTGATATACGGTTGGTATGTCGCCAATTCCATTAAAATCAAGGGTGAAATTGGCCTTGCCATCATTCCACATGATTCTACTTTTAATAACTTTTGATTCATTATGAAAATTGAAGGCAATAATATCTAAATCTCCATCATTGTCAATATCACCGGAACAACCACTATACCAATATCCTTGATCTGTATAGTCTTTCACCTTGTTAAAACCCGTGGGTGAGTTTAGTAAAATATTACAAATATCATAAGTGTTTAGATATCCTGCAGGTGTGTTATTAGGGGGATCCACAGCAACTAGTGAAAATATATCTGGTAGTGAATCGTTATTAAAATCACCTACTAATAATTTTGTGCCATGGGCCTCTTTAATTGTAGGGCCCGTCCAAGGGGTTTGTTTTAAAGCAGTTCCCGTGTTCATAAAAACAGAAGGCGGAGGATTCGGGGTTGGGCTTATATTTAAATCATAGCTTTCATAATAAAAAAGATCTTCTTGCCCATCTCCGTCAATATCTATTTGCATAGACTGCTCATCAATAAATGGATTATTGGCTATATATCTTGAACCGTCTGCCTTATAAATTTGTGTAGAAGAAAACCAGGTATCAAAATTAGACAACTCGTAAGATGTTTTTAAATAGTTTTTATAAATTCTACCTCTACTTACTTGAAAGCTTTGATTAGCGGAATTAGTGGAAGTGGCTTTAGAGCTTATCGTTATTTTAATGGTATAATTTGCTTTTACAGAAAAGCCACCCGTTTTTACAACTAATGAATTTTGTGAAATAGTAGAATCTAATTTAAATATGCCAAGGGCTGTATCTAGTCTATTTATTGCAATGGAATAAATAAAGCCAGTAGCTGGCATTTTTGAACTAACGGTAATAGTAAATTCAAGCGTGTCTTTGGTGAGCAAAAAATTGCTAGCAGAAATATCTGGGCTAAATGTAAATTTTACGGGTTCTTCTACAACTACTGGTACTATGGGGGCCGCGGGTATGGTATCTTTTTTACTACAGCCTAAAAAAGCCATCAGAAACAAAACAAGTATACCCTTTTTCATATTAATTAATTTAAAATGAATACTGGGGGGTATCCTAAATTTACAACTTACCGTAAAGATCTCTCAATTTTTCTCGAGTCATAATGCTTTCCCAATTAGGACCCAAAGCATTTTCCCATAAAGGCTTCATGCCCATAGATACATTTATCATTGAATCGAACTGCTCTTCTGTTAAATTAGCACAAATACCTGTTGGTATTTCAATTTTGTTTTTTTCTACCATTAGCTTGAACTCTTCTACCCCAGCAGGATAATATTCCGATAAATGATTCATCACAATACAATTACCAATACCATGCTTGGTGCCTAATAAATAACTAAGGCCATAACTTACTGCATGTGCCACCCCCACTTGGCTATAAGCAATGCTCATACCACCTGCAAAAGAAGCCATCATTAATTGGTCGTCGCTTTCTTCATCCCATTTGTCTTTATGCACAAATATTTTTTGACATAGGTCCAATGCTTTTTCTCCGTAGCTTTTACTAAACTCATTTAAAAAAGTACCTTCTAAACTTTCAATACAATGTATATAACAATCCATACCTGTATAAAAGCGTTGATTCGCTGGAACATTCTTCGTTAATTCAGGATCTAATACAATTTGATTAAAGGGTGTAAAGTCTGAGTTCATCCCTAGTTTACGTGTAGGACCTGTAAGTACTGTGGTGCGGCTTACTTCAGCACCCGTTCCACTTAGCGTTGGAATACCCACTTTATATACACCTGCTTGTTTTACTAAGTCCCAGCCTTGATAGTCTGCAGAAGAACCGGGATTGGTCATCATTAATGAAACAGCCTTGGCTAAATCTAAGGTAGAGCCACCGCCAATACCAATGATACCGCTTACTTCTCCAAACTCCGCTTTTAAATCTGCAGCAAGCGCATCTACTTGTTTGGTTTTAGGCTCATGCGTAACATCTACATATACAATTTTATCTTTTCCTCTTAAGGGTATTCTACTAGCAAGTGGTTTGCCCACAAAAAAATGATCTAAAAAAAATATCATTGGAAAATCGCCCTTACGATGTGGGGTAATAATTTCATCTACTTGATTGAAAGAGCCACGGCCAAACACCACATAATCAACCATTTTAAAATTACGAAACTGCATATTTATTTTTTTACTCGTGTCAAAGTTACAATCTTATTAATATTTATTCTGCTAATTTCTTTTGTAGTTCTTCTAAGGAAACGCCTTTGGTTTCTGGCACTTTAGCAATAATCCAAACTAATTGCAAAGCCATCATTACTGTAAAAAAAGCAAAGATGGGCCAAGGATTCTCTTTGAAAATTCCATTTTCACTATCTAAAAATACAGGAGTTACCAAGGTAATAAGTGCAGCAAATACCCAGTGTATACTAGCACCGAAGGCTTGTCCCTTGGCTCTAATTTGAGTAGGAAAAATTTCTGAAATTAATACCCAAATTACTGCGCCTTGTCCAATAGCATGTGATGCTATAAATAATAATAAAAAACTAAGCATGAACTCGGGGGCACTATGATTAATAAAGCCATAGGCTACCATGGATAAACTTATAATGTATCCAAATGATCCAATGATTAATAAAGTCTTACGACCAATGCGGTCAATTAACCAAAGACCTACAAATGTAAATACAAGATTCATTAACCCTAGTGAGATAGAACTTAGTAAAGAATTATTCTTTGCAAAGCCTGCTTCTTCTAAAATTCTAGGAGCATAATATAAAAGAAAATTAATACCCGATGCCTGATTAAAAAAAGCAACAAAAAATGCAATAGAAATTATTTTACGGTGATGTTTAGTAAATAACTGTATACTGCCTTGCGCTTTTTCTTCTTCATACGCAGTTCTTATTTCTTGAATGGTTTGATCTATATTTTCTACACCCACAATGGCCAAGGTTTCTCTAGCACCGGCTTCGTCGTTTTTAACAGAGAATAACCATCTTGGACTTTCTGGTAAGCCTAATGTCATTAAAGTATAAATAATAGATGGAATTAATAATACCGCTAGCATCCAACGCCAATCGTTGGCACCACCAAAGCCCGCTAAAAAATAATTTGATAAATAAGCAATTAGAATACCAAAGACAATATTGAACTGGTACATACCTACTAATTTTCCTCTATTATTTTTATTAGAGATTTCAGAAATATAAGTAGGTGCTGCAACAGATGAAACTCCAATAGCAATTCCTCCTATTAATCTAAAGAAAGAAAAAGTGTAAGGGTCTTGTGCAAAAGCAGAACCAATAGCAGATGCTATAAACATAACACCTAACCATATCAATACTTTTTTACGACCATACTTTTCAGTGGGAGCACCCGCAAACACAGAGCCAATAACGGTTCCCCATAAGGCCATAGACATAATAAAAAATCCATGAAACAAAGGTGTGGTATGCCAAAGCTCTTGTATAGGTTTATCGGCACCAGAAATAACTACCATGTCAAAGCCAAAAATAAATCCTGCCAAGGCGGCCACTACAGTTGATTGAAATAATTTTCCTTTGTTCATAGTTAAATATTAATATTATAAAGAAGGTTTCAGTAAATAATTATTGTAAAAGTTTCGCTGCTTTTATTAAATCTTCTGGGGTATCTATTTCTACTCCCATATAACTTGTAACCACCATTTTCATAGCAACACCGTTTTCTAAATAACGAAGGCATTCTATTTTTTCCGCAGCTTCTAGTGGCGACATGGGCCAATTAGTAAAATCAAGTAGGGCTTGTTTTTTAAAGGCGTACACCCCAATATGTTCGTAATAAGTAATGGCAAGTTCTGTATTTCTTACATAAGGAATAACGCTGCGTGAAAAAAATAAGGCGTTGCTATTTTTATCTACGGCTACTTTTACATAATTAGGATCGGCAATTAGTTCGGTATTGGTTAATGCCTGCATAAGTGATGCTACCTGCACTTTATCATCTTTGAAAACAGCAATGAGTTTTTCAAGAGGTTCTTTTTTTACAAAGGGTTCGTCTCCTTGTACATTCACTACAATATCAATGGCTAGATGTTCGATAGCTTCAGCAATTCTATCTGATCCACTTTCATGTTCTTTTTTACTCATGATGGCCTTACCACCATGAGAACTAATTTCATTGAATATAATTTCACTATCGGTTACTACATATACTTCATCGAAGAGGCCCGTTGCCACTGTATTATCATAGGTATGTCTAATCACTGTTTTATCGCCCAGGGCCTGCATTAGTTTTGCTGGAAAGCGTGTGGCCGCATAGCGGGCAGGAATAAAGGCTCCAATTTTAGTCATTATTTTTTTATCTTATTTATCTTTTAAAACTAGATTAGTAATCTGATTTTATCGATTTATCAAAAGGCGCTTTTAGTTGATAAGCAATTGACTTGTCTTTTGAATTGTCCATTACATCAAGCCCATAAGTAATTTCACTCATAGGTGTATAATTATACGTGCCTAATAAACGGTCCCAGAAAGAAAATATATTTCCATAATTACTATCGGTTTGAGGACGCGTAATATGATGATGAATTCTATGCATATTAGGAGAGACAATTATGTATCCAAAACTTTGATCAAACCATTTTGGTATTTTAATATTCGCGTGATTGAACTGGGTTAAGACTACGCTTAAACTTTGATAAACCATGACCATCCACATAGGCGTGCCTAAAACTAGTACAGCCAAAATAGCGAAGACCGCTCTTACTACAGACTCTCCTGGATGATGTCTATTGCCAGTAGTAGTGTCTACCTGTGTATCGGCGTGGTGCACCATATGAAATTTCCATAAAAATTTTACTTTATGTTCTATCATATGCACTAAATAAGCACCAATAAAATCTAATAATAATAAACCTGTAATAGCTTCCACCCATGGGCTTAGTTGAATAATATGTAGTAAACCAAAATTTTGGTTAACTGTCCAATCGCTCACCTTCACCATAACAAGTGCGAATAAAAAATTAATGACAATGGTCGTGAATGTAAAAAACAAGTTCAGTCCTGCATGTTTAAACTTATTGTATTTAAAATTAAATAGAGGTACTGCAATTTCTACCAACCAAAAAAATGTAATGCCGCCTGCTAATAGCAAGGCTCTATGGGCGCTTGGTATATGTTCAAAATAGTTTTTTATAGTCTCTAGCATGCTGTTTTTTTATAGCATAAATGTAAATAAAAAAACCCGATGTTCCATTGTTTAGGCCATCGGGTTTAGTATATAAAAGCGCTTAAAAATTAAACGCTTTATAGGGTAGGGATTATACTAGCTATTTAACATTAAAGGCATGACCAACATAAGTAAGTCCTCTCCTGGCGCTTGCTCAGAAGGCTTAATAAGACCCGCTTTGCTAGGTGTGGAGAGTTCTAAGAATACATCATCTGTATCGGCTGCAGATAACATTTCGATTAAAAATTTAGCATTGAAAGCGATTTGAATATCTTCTCCTTTATATTCACAACTCATGCGCTCATTTCCTTCAAAACTAAAGTCAATATCTTGAGCAGCCATTTGCAATTCATTACCCGTAATATTTAAAGCCACTTGATTCGTGCTTTTATTACTAAATACATTCACACGGCGAAGTGCATTTTGAAAATCATGCTTATTCACTGTTAGGCGGTAAGGATTGTCGGCTGGAATAACCACTTTGTAATCAGGAAACCTTGCATCAATTAAACGACAAATTAATTGAGTAGAACCATGGTCTACAAAAAGATGATTATTGTTAAAGCTTAAAGTAATAGGGTCTTCGTTGTCAGGCAAAGCATTCTTTAATAAGTTCAAAGGTTTTTTAGGCACAATGAAAGAAGCGTTTTGTTTTGCCTTAGTATCGGTTCTTTTATAACGCACTAAACGGTGTGCATCGGTCGCTACAAACTGAACGCTGTCCTTGGTTAATTCAAAAAACACTCCGGTCATCGCAGGACGTAAGTCATCGCCACTCACTGCAAATAATGTTTTATTAATAGCGGTTAACAAACTACTGCTAGTCATGTTAAAGCCAGTGGTATCATCGGCTGTAGGCTCTTTCGGAAAATTATCTGGATTCTCTCCCATCACTTTATACTTACCATTATCGCTGGTAATTTCTACACTATAGTTTTTGTCTATATTGAAAGTAAGGGGTTGGTCTGCAATGTTTTTTAAAGAGTCGATTAAAATTTTAGCGGGAATACATACACGACCATTGGCCTTGCTTTCCACATCCATTTGAACGCGCATTACCGTTTCTAAATCGGTGGCCACAATATTTAATTTTTTATCTTCGATTTCGAATAAAAAATCTTCCAAGATAGGAAGCACTGTGTTGGTATTAATAACACCAGAAATTTGTTGTAGGTGTTTTAAAAGCGAAGAAGAAGAAACGATGAATTTCATAGGATAATACATTTTGTTTTTTAGTAGGTTTTGGCGCGGAATAGGGTCTGAAAATGGTTTCCTTGACCGACCAAAATAACCTTAAATAACACTAACGAAACTAATGCAAAATCTTAAGATTAAAAAGCTATTTTAGCATTTCTTATTGACATACTTATCTACAAAATGCAAAAGATTAGAATAGGCAAAGAGCAGGCTATACAAAGGATACGGCATTTTTGTGCTTACCAAGAAAGGGCCCAACAAGAGGTTCGAGATAAGCTCTATGGTTTTGGTATGAGCCCAGTAGAAGTGGAAGAAATAATTTCAGATTTAATTTCAGATAATTTTTTAAATGAAGCAAGGTTTGCAGAGAGTTTTGCGGGTGGTCATTTTAGAATAAAGTCTTGGGGCAAACAAAAAATAAAATATGCCTTGCAACAAAAAAGAGTAAGTCCTGTGAATATTAAAAAAGCCTTACTTTCTATTGATGAAGATGCTTATGAAAAAGCTTTATTAAACCTTGCTACTAAAAAATGGAATTCATTAAAAGGCGAAAGAGGCATGAGTCGTATGGCTAAAACGCAATCCTTTTTAAATCAAAGAGGCTTTGAATCGAATTTAATAAGTCCCATTTTACAAGCACTAAACAAGAAGTAAGAATTTTATTTGAATATTGTACCTTTAGTAAATAAGAAAAAAGAATGTCTGTATCTACCCTTAGTTTCTCCCTTATTCAAACCGAATTATCTTGGGAAGATAAAGAGGCCAACCTTGCTATGTTGGCTCAAAAAATTAGAGGTATTGATGAGTATACTGAAGTGGTAGTGCTTCCTGAAATGTTTAGTACGGGCTTTAGTATGCGACCTACTGAATTGGCTGAAACCATGGATGGGCCTACTCTTAGGTGGATGAAGCAGTTATCGGCAGAGAAAAAAGTGATAATTGTAGGGTCTTTAATTATCAAAGAAGAAATTAGTAAAGAAGCGCCTCGTTTTTATAATAGACTTATATGGATGCTACCTAATGGTGAATTGGGTTATTATGATAAAAGGCATTTGTTTGCTTTTGCAGGTGAAGACCAACATTATACTGCAGGAACAAAAAGATTAATTGCCAGTGTGAAAGGATGGAAAATAAATTTACAAGTATGTTATGATTTACGTTTTCCTGTTTGGGCGCGTCAACAAGGGGAAGAGTATGATGCACTTCTTTATGTAGCGAACTGGCCAGAAAAAAGAAATCATGCATGGAAAACTTTATTAACAGCGCGTGCAATTGAAAACCAGTGTTATACAATTGGGGTGAATAGAGTAGGAATAGACGGTAATAATATAGCACATAGTGGAGACTCTTTAATTGTGGGACCCCTTGGAGAAGTGCTCTACCACTGCGCTTACAAAGAAGATGTATTTACTATTACTTTACAAAAAGAAGAACTAACCACTGCTAGAAATCAATTTCCTTTTTGGAAGGATGCCGATTTTTTTCAAATTCAATAATTAGAAATTAAAAGTCTTATGCATACAAGTTTGTCTGCCGAAAAATTATTTACCGGTGATGCTTGGTTAGAAAAAGTAGTAGTCTCCATTGAAAATGGTCTTATAAAAAATATTAGCAGTGATGGCTATGATGGAAATAATGCAATGCCTATTGTAATACCTGCCTTAATTGATCTTCAAATTTATGGTGCCGGGGATAAATTATTATCTGAATTTCCAGAAGCAGATACTATTGAGAAAACCTATCGTTATTGTTTAGCAGGAGGGGCTGCTTATTTTCAACCAACCATTGCCTCTCAGTCTAATGATATTATTATAAAGTCTATTGATGCTGTTAGAGCTTACAAAGCTAATGGTGGTAAGGGTTGTATGGGACTCCATATTGAAGGGCCTTGGATTAATGTAGAGAAAAAGGGCGCACACCAAGCCGAAATTATTCATTCCCCTTCTTATGAAGAGGTGGCAGCCATTCTTGAATATGGTAAAGATTATATTGGCATGATTACTATTGCACCCGAAGTAGTGTATCAAAAAATTATTGATTTAATACAAAAAAATAATATTGTAATTTCTGCAGGACATACGAATGCGAGTTATGAAATGGCAACCGATTTTTTAAATAAGGGTATAACAGTAGGCACCCATTTATACAATGCCATGAGTAGTTTGCAACACCGTGCACCTGGTATGGTGGGCGCTTTGTTTAATCACCCCACTGCTATGTGTAGTTTAGTGGCAGATGGTTACCACGTGGACTTTGCTGCCATTAAAATTGCTAAAAAAATAATGGGTGATAGACTCTTCTGTATTACCGATGCGGTGACTACCACTAGTACCGGTATGTATCAACATACACTGGTAGGTGATAAATATGAAAGCAAGGGCATTTTAAGTGGCTCTGCTTTAACTCAATTAAAATCGGTGAAAAACTTAGTAGATAAAGTAGGTATTGAATTAGGTGAAGCAATAAGAATGTGTAGTGTCTATCCAGCTAAAGTAATGAAGCATGCTACGATTAAAGGCAGTGTTGAAATAGGCGCAAAAGCAGACCTAGCTTGCCTAGGCAAAGACCATAGTTTAATAAAAATGATGGTAGCCTAGGCGCAGTTTATTTTCCAAAAGCATTCCAACCCTGTGCGGTAATGTCAAATAAATTTTTACCCTTGGTAATTAATTTAGCGCCTTCTTCTTTATCACACATGTAACCAATC
>CAIJZF010000270.1 GCA_903825095.1 uncultured Bacteroidota bacterium
AAAAATTTTATTAACCAGTCTTACTTTAAGTGCAGGCTTTAAAGGCGGTGAAGTAACCCCCTTATTTTTTATAGGGGCTGCCTTAGGCAATATACTTATTTGGTTTATTCCTTTTCCCATGGCCTTATTAGCTGGGATGGGCTTTGTGGCTGTATTTGCGGGGGCTACACACTGTGTTATTGCCTCCATTATTATGGGTATAGAACTATTTGGAATACAAGCTGGCTTGTATGTGGGGCTTGCAAGTATGGTAGCTTATTTTGCTTCTGGCATGAATGGCATTTATAGTGCTAAACTTAAAATTGGCGCCAAATATGATTTATACAATTATATTTTAAAAATTAGAAAATTATAAAAATGGTTGAAATTGTTCGTGTAAAAAATGATACAGAAATTGAAGGGATTCGTTTATTACAAAAAGAGAATTTAAAAAAATTAATTAGCGCAGAAGAAGCAGCTAAGGAAGGTTTTGTTACTGCAGAATATAGTTTTGAATTTTTAAAACAAATGAATACTGCCAGCCCTTCTGTTATAGCAAAAGATGGCGATAAAGTAGTAGGCTATGCCATGGTAGCGGTAAAATCCATTTACGGAGGCCACCCTTTATTAGATAGCTTGTTTGATGAAACAGATAAACTAAGTTTTAACAATAAGCCATTGAAGGAAACGAATTATGTTTTAGTAGGACAACTATGTGTGGGTAAAAATTATCGCGGCCAAGGACTGGTTCAAAAAATGTATGGCTTCTTTAAAACTGAATTACAAAAAGAATTTACTTATTGCATTACCGATGTAGCACAAGACAATCCAAGGTCTATTAAAGCACATTTAAAAACAGGCTTTGAAATTATACATACCATTGGCTATGGTGGCGCTTCTTGGGATATTGTATTATGGGATTGGAATAAATAATCCAAAAAATTAATCACGCGAATTTAATCACGAGATACAGGTCGTGTTAAACAAGTAGGACCTCCGCCTCCTTTCACACTAATTTCAGCACCTTCGTATTCAATCACTTTACAACCTGCAGCTTCTAATCGAGACTTTGTAATAGGGTTTCCTTTTACCATTAAACAAGTTCGAGGCGCAATAGCTAAAACATTACAGCCCATGCTATCGAATTCGGCTTCTGGTACTTCTACTAATTCAAAACCTCTTTTAATTAATTCATTTCTAAATACAATAGGAATTAAAGCAGAGTATACTACAGCCAAATTACTGTCCACAGGGCTAAGTACCGACATTAAATGAAATACATCGGAAGGGCCTCTATAATGCGGCATTGGAACCGTTATCACTTCCACGCCTAATGGCTTTAATAAGGCGGTTACTTGTTTAATACCTTCTTCATTGGTTCTATAAGTATGGCCCACTGCCAAGGTTTTATCATCTAACCAGGCGACATCTCCTCCTTCAATAGTGCCAGGCGCTTTAATCACGCCTAACACGGGAATACCTTCAGCTTCATAGGCCTTTTGTTGAGCCAAGGGCTCATGCTTTCTTCCTTCTTTTCCCATATTACAAATAATCATGCCCTTGCTGGTGGCAATGGCGGCATCTCTACAATAAATTGAATCCATATTCACCGTATCGTCTTCTGGAAAATAAAAAACTTGGGCTCCATTATCTTTTAAAATTTTTTCAAAGGCATCGTACTCTGCTAGGGCTTTATCTATTAAAGGTTTTCCTAAATAATTCAAAGCCTCCCAATGCTTAGCAATATGTGCATCGTTTATAAATGCAGCCGAGGCTTTTTTAATAAATAAAGAATTGAGTTTTCCTGATTCTGAATGCGATGACATGAATATAATTTAATGCGGTGAAATAATGTTAGAAATACTGTTATGAATAAAGTTAAGTGTTAAATATAAAGAATTAAAAATTGAAAATTAATAGATCGGTTATAATTCAGTTTTAAACTTTATCTCGTTTCCAAACAGCAAAAACATAAATAGGAACAGAGGACATAGTTAAGAAAAAGCCCCAGAAAACAGTTTCTTGTCCCAGACCTATCATTAACCATAAACAAAATATAAAAGTAAGCGAGGCTAATAGAATAGCCATGGCTAAAAATTTATTAGATTTAAAGGGTAGCCTTGTTTGCATAATAAAATAAGATGCGGTACAAAAAATATAAGGTATTAAAATAGTAGAAGTAGTCATTAACATTAAAAACTTAAACTGTTCTACTAAACCCTTGGTATAATTCATACTCATTAAAACAGAAACAAATACACTTGAAATAACCACCCCTAAAACAGGTACTCCTTTAGTATTAAGGCGCATAAAAATTGCAGGAAATAATTTGTCTTTAGCAATGGCATAAGGTAGTTGCCCTTGAATTAAGATATAACCATTCAAGGCCCCAAAGGCAGCAATAGCAACCCCTGCGCTCACCCAATACTCGGCACCATGGCCCCAAATTAGTACAGCCGCATCGGCAAAAGGTGTTACACTATTTTTTAATTGAGCTGCTGGAATCATACCCATAATACTTACTGTACTTAAAATATATACCACAGTGGCGATAAGGGTACCTAAAGTAGTAGCCTTTGCAACGGTTGCTGCTGAATTGGACACACTGCCCGAAGGAATAGTGGCGCATTCAATACCCAAAAAAGCAAAAAAGGTTAAAGTAGTAGTGGCTGTAATAGCAGCAATAGTGGAAGTTCCACTTGAATTAAATGGAAGAAAATTTTCCCATTGAATATAAAATAAGCCTGCAAGGCCAATTGAAATAATGGGTACAATTTTTAAAATAGTGGTAATTAATTGTACTACACCAGAAGTAAATATGCCTAAAGAATTGATCCAAGTTAAAAACCAGATAGTAGTAAGGCCTGTAAAAATGGCGAGTACCGAATTGGTGGCTAATGCAGGAATGAAAGTACTTAAAGCACTAATAAAAGAAACTGTAATAGCAGCATTGGTACACCATACTGAAACTAAATAACCCCAGGCTACTAGAAAGCCTGCAAAATCGCCTAAGCCTTTTTGAGAATAAGCATAAGGACCACCGTTGGCAGCAGGTAATAAATTACTTAAATGCGCAAATACTTTTGAAAGTAAAAAAGCACCAATGGAAGAGCAAACCCAACCTATTAAACTTATGCCTCCAAAACTAGCCAAGGTAGCAGGCATCATAAATACACCGGCCCCAATCATATTGCCTACTACTAAAGAAGTACTAGTCCATAAACCTAATTTTTTATCGGCTGCTTGCATTACTAAATATACCTATTAATAATGTTTTCAATTAATTCTTGTTGCCCGCTTATTGGACTAGGTTCTCCTTTCTCCACTGCATAGGCCCTTAAGTCTTCTAAACTTAATTTACCTGCTTCAAAATCCTTACCCTTGCCTGCATCAAAAGAAGCATACCTAGTAGAACGTATTTTTGTATACTCCGATTTTTGTAAAATAGTATCTGCTGTAATTAAAGCGCGGGCAAATGTATCTATACCTCCAATATGTGCATGGAATAAATCGGCAGCATCGGTGGAGTTTCTTCTGCGCTTCGCATCAAAATTAATACCCCCTCCTTGAAAGCCACCTGCTTCTACAATAATAAGCATGGACTCTACCAACTCATTGATATTGGTTGGGAACTGATCGGTATCCCATCCGTTTTGATAATCACCTCTATTGGCGTCCATACTACCTAACATACCTGCATCTACGGCTACTTGTAATTCATGTTGGAAGGTATGACCTGCAAGGGTGGCGTGATTCACTTCAATATTTAATTTAAAGTCGTTTAGTAAATCATATTGTCTTAAAAATCCAATCACTGTTTCACTATCATAATCGTATTGATGCTTGGTTGGCTCACAAGGCTTAGGCTCAATAAAAAAAGTTCCTTTAAAACCATTTTTTCTAGCATAGTCTTTAGCTGTATGCAAAAATTTAGCCAAATGTTCTTTCTCTCTTTTCATATTGGTATTCAGCAGCGACATATAGCCTTCTCTTCCACCCCAGAAAACATAGTTCTCTCCGCCTAATGCAATGGTTGCATCTAGTGCCCCTTTTACTTGAGCTGCTGCATGTGATAATACATGAAAATCGGGGTTGGTAGAAGCCCCATTCATGTAACGTTTATTGCTAAAAACATTCGCTGTGCCCCATAATAATTTTACACCACTGGCTTTTTGTTTTTCTTTTAAATAAGCGGTGAGTGCTTGTAAGCGACTATCGTTTTCATTTACGTCATTGGTATAGTCTACTACATCCACATCATGAAAGCAATAATAAGGAAGGCCTAACTTGGTAATAAATTCAAAAGCTGCATCGGCTTTATCTTTAGCGCGTGCTACTGCATCTTGTTTTTCGTTCCAAGAATAAATATGCGTAGGCTCTCCAAAAGGATCTCCCCCATTACCAACAAAACTATGCCAGTAAGCTACCGCAAAGCGTAACCAATCTTTCATGGGTTTACCTGCCACTACTTTGCTTTCATCATACCAACGATAACTTAAGGGGTTATCGCTGTGTAAGCCTTCGTATTTAATTGGACCAATGCCTTTAAAAAATTCTTTTTCTCCAAGTAGTACTGACATAAAATAGAGTATTAAAGTTTATAAATTATTTGTTTGTGTTTTATTGATTAATGTATTGATGTAATAAATAACTATTACTTATTCTTATATAAATTTTGCTAGATTATTTTTCCAATTTTCATAAAGTGCATCATATAGTTTTGTTTCAGTAGGCTCTATGCGTTCAATAGGTTTTGTATCTGCAAAGGCGTCCTTTAATTCTTTATAAATACCCGCGCCTATGCCTGCGCCCAATGCCGCGCCCACACTGCCTTCTACATTGTACAAGGCTACTGGCACGCCGGTTGCATTCACAAAAGCATGGGTAAATACGGGACTTAAAAATAAATTCGCCTGGCCTGCTTTAATTACAGAAGGTGCTAATTTATTTTCTCTCATAATATCTAGTCCGTATCTAAAAGCAAAGGCAATACCTTCTTGTGAAGCCCTATATATATGCGCTGCTGTATGTTTATTTAAATCAAGACCTAGTATTTGAGCGCCAATAATTTTATTATTGAATATACGCTCTGCTCCATTGCCAAAAGGTAAAATACTTAAGCCATCACTTCCTGCTGGAATACTTGCAGCCATTTCATTCATGGTAGCATAATTTGTACTAGCTCCTATGTATTTTTTAACCCAACTATTTAATATACCCGTGCCATTAATACAAAGTAGCATACCAATTCTATTTGCTGCACTTGTATGATTTACATGCGCAAAACTATTCACCCTTGATTGCAAATCATAAGAAAGCGTATTGCCTACTCCATATATAACGCCTGAAGTACCTGCTGTGGCGGCTACTTCGCCTGGTTCAAGCACATTTAAAGAAAGGGCATTATTGGGTTGGTCTCCTGCTTTATAACTTATAGGTATACCCGCTTTTAAGAATAAAGTATTTGCAATACTTGCACTTAATGCACCATGGTTACTAAATACATCCCTCACTGTTGGAAATATAGCCTCCTCAAAACCAAAATAATTTAATAGCTCTTTTGAAATACAATTATTTTTAAAATCCCAGAATATGCCTTCCGATAAGGCAGCTATGCTGGTAGTAATTTCTCCTGTTAATTGCATGGCAATAAAATCGCCAGGTAGCATTATAGTATGAATTTGTGCATATACAGCAGGTTCATTTTCTTTTACCCAGGCCAGTTTAGCCGCTGTAAAATTGCCGGGAGAATTTAATAAATGGGAAAGACATTTTTCATGTCCAATTGTATCAAAGGCTTTTTCGCCATAAGCAACTGCCCTGCTATCACACCAAATAATACTATCTCTTAGGACCTTTTTATTTTTGTCTACTAATACCAGCCCATGCATTTGATAGGCAATACCTATGGCTGCAATATTATTTGAATCATAGGAAGGCAGGGCAAGTTTAGCTGCTTTATGTAGCTTTAAAATGCCTGCTTGAACCTGCTCCCACCAGATTATAGGAGATTGTTCTGCCCAGCCATTTTGATGAGAGATAATGGCATTTTCAGTATCTGGATAAGACACAGTTAGAATACATTGCTGTGTACTTGCTTCTACTAAAGAAACCTTAATAAAGGAAGTGCCAATATCAATGCCTAGTAAATACATATAGGGTTTGCTTACTATCTAAAACTAAGAAATAGTTCCCTGTTTTTGGCATATAAATTTAAAAAATAGGCATAAAAAAACTGCCCCCAAATTGGGGGCAGTTTATATCTTAATCTAAATTCTTAAATTAGAAATTAGGATTCTTAATAGCTACGCTAGAACCAGATGGTGCGTTTAATTCAAACTCATCACCAGGAACATCCCAGTAGTCCATGTAGTTGTAGTTCATAGTTGCATTTGTCCAAACTACTTCTTTTACATCAAATACTGTAGCGCCATAGCGACCACCACCGTTAGCCACTGGATAAGTCCAGCCCCAACGTCTTGCATCGTAGAAAGATAATCCACGGAAAGCAAGAGCAACTCTTCTTTCTTTAGTTAATAAAGATAAAGCGTCTGCTTTAGTAGTTGCAGATGCAGCAGCTAAGCCAGCACCTTGGTAAGTTCTAACAGCATCGATAAAACCTAAACCAGTAGCAATATTACCCAATTGGATATTTGCTTCTGCTTGCATCATAGCATTCTCTTCGTAGCTAGCTGCAATAATTAATTCATATTGACCAACGTTCTTAGTACCATAAGAGTAAACACCAGCGATAGTACCGCCACCTGGTAAATCAGTTGATTGCCAGTTAGGGTTTAAACTCCATCTTGTACCAAAACTAAGACCATGTGTAAATTGGAAACCTGTTTTGAAGTTACTTTCTTTACGCTTGTCACCTGTAGAAAATTCTTGAACGAAACGCTCACTAATTTTAAA
>CAIJZF010000271.1 GCA_903825095.1 uncultured Bacteroidota bacterium
GATTAATGCACCTGCCTTAGTTATTTTATTATTGTTAACCTTATTATTAATTAAGGGAACGCAAGAGTCTGCTGTAGTCAATGCAATTATTGTATTTGTTAAAGTAGCCATTGTAATTTTATTTATCATTTTAGGCTGGCAGTTTATTCGTCCAGAAAATCATACCCCTTATTTGATTCCTGCTAATCAACCACCCGTAATAGATGCTTCTGGTAAAATCATTGCAGACTACTCTAGTGTATTCAAACATGGCTGGGGCGGTGTTCTAGGTGGTGCAGCTATTGTGTTTTTTGCTTTCATTGGTTTTGATGCAGTATCTACAGCAGCACAAGAAGCAAAAAATCCTAAAAGAGATATGCCTATTGGTATTTTAGGTTCATTAGTAGTATGTACTATTTTGTACATTTTATTTGGACACGTATTAACAGGTGTTGCCAACTGGAAAGATTTTGTGGATCCTTTAAAAGGTCGTGAAGCATCTGTTGCTTATGCGATATCAACTTATATGACAGGCTATGGCTGGTTAGCCACTGCTGTAACAGTCGCTATTCTAGCAGGATTTAGTTCTGTTATATTAGTGATGTTAATGGGTCAATCACGCGTATTCTATTCAATGGCCAATGACGGATTACTTCCTAAAGTATTCTCTGAATTACATCCTAAGTACAGAACGCCGTATAAGTCTAACTGGATTTTATTTGTTTTCGTTGGTGGATTTGCAGCCTTTATCCCAGGTAATGTAGCAGGTGATTTAACATCCTTTGGTACATTATTTGCCTTCGTACTAGTGAGTGCGGGTATTTGGATTTTACGCAGAAAATCACCTGATATGGAGCGTCCATTTAAAACTCCATTGGTGCCATTGGTACCCATTTTAGGAGCAGTTATTTGCTTAGCCATGATATTCGCCCTAGATGGTCAAACTTTGAAAGTAGCCTTTGCTTGGATGGCTTTAGGCCTTGTCGTTTACTTCCTTTATGGACGTAAGCATAGTAATTTGAATAAATAATTTTATTTCAAGATAAATTAGAAAAGTCCTCTCGATTACTCGGGGGGACTTTTTTTTCTTATTTTTGCAACTCTTAATACCTACAACTATGGGAAGAATATTTGAAGTTAGAAAAGCCACCATGTTCAAAAGATTTGATCGTATGGCAAAGCAATTTACCCGCATTGGTAAAGAAATTGTTATTGCTGTAAAAGCAAGTGGCCCTAACCCAGATGATAACCCTGCTTTAAGAAGATGTTACCAGAATGCAAGAAGTGTAGGTATGCCCAAGGACAGAGTAGAAGCGGCTATTAAAAGAGCCATGGGAAAAGATACTAGCAACTATGAAGAAATATTATACGAAGGTTATGCGCCCCATGGTGTGGCTTTGTTAGTGGAAACAGCTACCGACAATCATGTAAGAACAGTGGCGAATGTAAAAAGTCATTTTAATAAAGGGCATGGCACTTTAGGCAATTCAGGAAGTGTAAGTTTTCAATTTAAAAAAATGGGTGTATTTAATTTAAAGCCCGAGGGTTTAAATATGGATGACCTAGAACTTGATTTAATTGATCATGGCTTAGATGAATTAGGAGAAAGTAATGACGACAACGGAAATGCAATTATAGTTCTTCGTTGCGCTTTCACCGATTTCGGAAATCTACAAAAAGCATTAGAAGATAAAAATATCCATCCCATTAGCGCAGAACTAGAGTGGATACCTACTACCACCGTTCC
>CAIJZF010000272.1 GCA_903825095.1 uncultured Bacteroidota bacterium
CGTTAAAGCAAAGGCTGCCTTACAAGAAGGAGTAGTAATAGGCGTTAAAGAATTAGGGTCTGGTAAATTAGTGTATATGGCAGATGATCCTATTTTCAGAAATTTCTGGGAGGGTGGAAAATTAATTTTAGCCAATGCTGTTTTCTTTAACGGTAAATAAAATCATTAAAGGGTATAAATTACAAATTAAACCATGCGTAAAATAGTTCTTCTCACTACTACTTGCCTTTTATTAACGGCTTCTTTGATGGCGCAAAAGAACAGTGCCGATATCTATGCCCAAATTAAAAAAATGGGGGTAGTGGGTAGCGTATTATATGTAGCAGCGCATCCAGATGATGAAAATAATAGTTTCCTTCCTTATTTAACCAAGGATAGAATGTTTAGAACTGCTTATTTAAGTTTAACCAGAGGCGACGGAGGTCAAAATTTATTAGGTAAAGAGCAAGGTGTGGAATTAGGATTAATTAGAACCCAGGAATTATTAGCAGCACGTGCACAAGATGGTGCGGAACAATATTTTTCTAGAGCCTATGAATTTGGTTTTAGTAAATCTTCTGAGGAAGCCTTAACTATTTGGAATCATGAACAAGTATTAAGTGATGCGGTTTGGGTAATTAGAAAGTTTCAACCCGATATTATTATTACGCGTTTCCCAAGAGATGCAAGAGCAGGACATGGTCATCATTCAGCTTCTGCCATTATTGCCAATGAGGCATATATAGCGGCTGCGGATAGCACCAAGTTTACAGAACAATTTAAATATGGTGTAAAGCCATGGAAAGCAAAACGCATACTTTGGAATACATTTAATTTTGGAACGGTGAATACCACTAATAGCAGTCAATTAAATATTGAAGTAGGTGGTTATAATGCTACTATTGGAAAAAGTTATGGTGAAATTGGAGCTGAAGCAAGAACTATGCATAAAAGCCAAGGAGAAGGTAGACCAAGAAGAAGAGGCACTAGTTTCGAATTTTTTGAAACCACCGGTGGCGATATTCCAAAGTCGGATATCATGGAAGGAGTTTCTACGAATTGGGATAGATTGCAAGCACCCAATATCCAGCTTGCTATTAACGACATTGTTAGCCATTATGAAATAGAGCATCCGGAAAATTCGGTTCCTGCTTTAGTCAATGTATATAAATTAATTGCGGCGCTTCCGAATTCTCTTTGGAGAAATTATAAATTAACTGAACTGCAGTCTATTATTAAAGACGCAGCGGGAATTTATATGGAAGCCAGTACACAACTACAAGAAGTATTTCCTGGTAGTTCATTACAAGTGCAATTGTTTTTAAATCAAAGATCAAATGCGTCTTCTGTTTTAGAAAAAGGTACACTACCTGGTAAAGATTCCATTTTTGGCAAAACACTTCTGCGTAATCAAAATTTGAGTTGGGACTATAACTTCAAAGTATCCAATACCCAAGCTATATCACAACCTTATTGGTTAGTAGAACCAAAAACGGAAGGTATGTTTGTAGTGAACGACCAAATGCTTATTGGTAAAGCAGAAAACGATCCTGTATTTACTGCAACTTGTAATATACTTATAGAAGGCCAGCGTTTTAGTTTTACTATTCCTATTCAGTATAAATATGTTGACCCAACCAAGGGAGATGTATTCCAGCCCATTGTAGTAGTGCCTACGCATGAAACTAAGTACGACAAAGAAGTAGTATTAATGAATGCAGGTAAGCCTGTCAAATTAGGCTATCAAGAAATTGATCATACGGGCAGTACTGTGCATCAAGAAGTGGAGGTAAAACTGGCTAGTCAAAATTTACCAACTGCCTTAAATCAATTGTATAAAAGAACTATTCAGTATGATCATATTCCTACTATCACTTATTTTTCTCCAGCAACTACTAAACTAGTAGAGCTTACTGTAAAAACTAAGGGTACTAAAGTAGGTTATATAGATGGAGCAGGAGATAAGTTGCCAGAAGCCCTTATTGAACTTGGCTATCAAGTAACTGTTTTAAAAGAAAGCGATATAGAACTCAGTAAATTAAAAACCTTTGATGCCATTGTAGTGGGTATTAGAGCCTATAATATGTATGAATTTTTAACCACCCAAAATGAGGTATTAAATGAATACATTGCACAGGGCGGTAATTTAATTGTACAATATTTAAAAAGCAATCAAGTAGGTATTCGTAAAGTGAAAGTGGGCCCTTATGCTTTTACAGTCAACTCAGGAAAAAGAGTCACTCAAGAGAATGTACCTGTTGATTTTGTTTTACCTACACATTCAGTACTTAATTTTCCTAATAAAATAGAGAAGCCCGATTTTGATAACTGGGTACAAGAAAGAAGTACCTATATGGCAGAAAATGTCGACACCCATTTTGAAGCGCCGCTTTCTATGAACGATAAAGGAGAAACCCCTTCTACAGGTAGTTTATTAATTGCCCCTTATGGAAAAGGGAATATGGTGTATTTGAGTTTGGTTTTATTTAGACAACTTCCAGCAGGGAATCCCGGAGCTTATAAATTATTAGCCAATCTTATCTCCCTTCCCAAGCATTAATAAATTTAATTGAATCTTATGAGACGCAATGTGAGCATTTTAACTTTATTAATTATTGGCTTAGGTGTAGGCTACTTAATTAAGAATGTTAAAATTGGATTAATTCTAGGTCTTATTATTGGGCTACTTATTAGTGGAATTGGTACTAGAAGTAAATAGTTATCCTTGCTCCTATAAAATTTGTAACGCTAGTGTAATTTTACGCTTCTTTTCCTTGTTCATTATTTCCATCAGTACTTAGCGCCCCAATCCATTTGAACTTTTTAGCAACAAAATAGGCAATTAGTCCAAGGCTAATAACGGTGAGGCCACTTAACATCATTTTAGTGCCCGTTGAAAAGAAAATACCTCCCCAAATAATTATAGCTAAAAATAAAGGCAGGGGATATAGGGGCATTTTCCATGGGAAAAAACCTTTGCCTTTTCTTTTATACAATAACAAAAGACCAAAGGCCTGTCCTATAAATTGAATTAGAATACGCATGGCTAAAATGCCATCAATCACTTCTTTCAGTCTGAATAATAAACTAAACACAAAGGCAATGCCTCCTAGTACTAATAAGGAGCGGTGCGGGAAATGTAATCTAGGATGTAGTTCTTTAAAAAAGGAAAGAAGGACCTATCCTGTGCTGCCGCATAAGGAATTCTACTATAGCCCAAAGTGGCAGAAAATAAAGAGGCGAAAGCCACCATTAATATGAGTACAGTAGCAAAAGCACCTGCAGTGGGGCCATACAGCGCCTGAATATAATCACTCACTACAAACTTACTAGTTATAATAGTTTGAAAGGGTAGCACACTAGCCACAGATACATTCATAGCTAAATATA
>CAIJZF010000273.1 GCA_903825095.1 uncultured Bacteroidota bacterium
AAGTAGTTATGAATTTTTGCTTGCAGTGGCGCAGATACTGGCACTAAAGGCAAACGCAATTCATTTTCAATTAATCCTTGCTCAAACATAAAGGCTTTAATTCCTGAAGGATTATTTTCTTCATACATATAAGTATACCCTTCTACTAATAAGTCATTTACTCTTTTAGCCATAGAGAAGTCGCCTGCCATCGCAAAACGAATCATATCAGAAAAAGGTTTTGGAAATGCATTGGCAGCAACACTTATAACACCATCACAACCACAGGCCATTTGCGCCATCACAATTTCATCATCACCACTTACTACTAAAAAATCGGAAGGGCGGTCTTTTAAAATATCAATCATTTGTGCCATCTCAGGCCCCGCTTCTTTAATACCTGCAATATTGGGATGTGACGCTAAACGAAGCGTAGTAGCCGCAGTCATATTTCTTCCAGTGCGTCCAGGAACATTGTATAATAAAATAGGTTTAGGTGCAGCGTCGGCTAGTGCAACATAATGTTGGAATAAACCTTCTTGTGATGGTTTATTATAATAAGGCGTTACACTTAAAATGGCAACTACCTTTGTTAAATCAAATTTGCTAAACGATTTTATTACTGCTGCTGTATCATTTCCTCCAATACCAATTACAATAGGCACGCGACCATTTACTTTATTCACCGTGCAATTAAATACTTCTATTTTTTCTTCATCAGATAAAACAACCGACTCCCCTGTTGTACCAAGGGTTACTAAATAATCTAAGCCTCCAGCAATTTGAATATCAATTAAATTTTCAAGGGCTACGAAGTCAATAGATTTGTCTTTTTTAAAAGGCGTTACTAAAGCAACACCTGTTCCTTTGAGGGTTTGTCTTAACATGGGCTAAAGATAATTAAATAATATTATGCTTCTTCCCAGAAACCCATCTTACTGTATTTCTCAATTCTGTTTTCCACACGCTTGGCAGGTGCTATGTCTTTTACCGTTGCAAGTGCAGCGACAATTTTTTCTTTTAATATAGCAGCCGCTTCTGTATACGACCAGTGCGCTCCACCTACTGGCTCAGGTACAATTTCATCAATTAAACCAAAGCCTTTCATATCATCGGCGGTTAGTTTTAACTGCTCGGCAGCAATTTCTTTTTTATCCCAGCTACGCCATAATATAGAACTACAGCTTTCTGGAGAAATTACCGTGTACCAAGTGTTTTCCATCATTAAGGTTTTATCACCCACTCCAATGCCTAAAGCACCCCCACTGGCACCTTCTCCTATGATACATATAATAATAGGCACTTGTAAACGAACCATTTCATAAATATTACGGGCAATGGCCTCTCCTTGTCCTCTTTCCTCGGCTTCTAGGCCTGGAAAGGCACCTGGAGTATCTATTAAACAAACTACCGGTTTATTGAACTTTTCAGCCAATTTCATGAGTCTAAGGGCTTTTCTGTAGCCTTCAGGGTTGGCCATTCCAAAGTTCCTCATTTGGCGGGCCTTGGTGTTGCTACCCTTTTGCTGGCCAATCATCATAACGGTATGACCATCCAATTCCGCGAATCCACCTACCATGGCTTTGTCGTCTTTTACATTGCGATCGCCATGTAATTCAACAAACTTATCGCACATATTTTGAATGTACTTCAAGGTATAAGGACGGTCGGGATGTCTACTTAGTTGAACACGCTGCCATGGTGAAAGGCTTGCTGTGATTGCTTTACGCTTATCAACAATAGATTGCTCTAATTGATGAATAGTGGCAGATAAATTTATTTTAGGATTTTTTTCTGCTAATTTTTTAGTGGCATCTATTTGTTCGTACAGCTCTTTAATAGGTTGTTCAAAATCTAAAAACTGTCTATTTGGG
>CAIJZF010000274.1 GCA_903825095.1 uncultured Bacteroidota bacterium
TAGGTGCCACTAACCCTGAATTAATTAAAGTGCTGCAAGCTTCTAATTATTATAATTTCAATTTTAATGACCTACTTATTTTTCAAAATTACTTGGACTATTATTGGATTAATTTTAAGAAAAATGAATTTGGAAAAATAAAATCATCAACAAATAATTTGATGAAACAACCTTGGTTAAGTTTATATAGCACCAAGGAATCATACGAATCACTCCAATTTAATTTAGGAAGTACTGTTTACTTAATTAAAATAACAGCTGGTAAAAAACTCAGTTATACAAGCTATAGTTTCGATGCCACAGAGATAGATCAAAGCACTGTTCAATATGTATACAAAGTGGAGAACCCTTTAGCCCATTTTTTCTTTAATAAAGTAATTCCCTACTTTACCCCCAGCGTTTCTATTACTATACTCATAGCATTTGGTATATTTTTCATTGTCTATAGACAAAGAAAGAAAAGAGTACCCAAGGAAGTGACAGCTAGGCTGAATTATAATTTTTATCATTCACTCACCATTATTGAAAAAGAACTTTTACAAGTATTATATTTAAATCACCAGAAAGGAGAATCTATTTCTACCAAGGTGATTAATAAAATTATTGGGGTACAAAATAAGGATGTCTTAACTCAAAATAAAAGTAGAAGTGATCACTTTTTAAAAATTAATCAGAAGTACAAGCTTTCTACACAACAGCAGTTGCCCTTAATTATTAAAACGAGAGACAGCGTAGACAAAAGACAGTATAACTATGGGCTAGAGCCTAGTTATCTAATATATTTAGAAAAGATGATTGAATCGGAGAAAACTATGTTTGACGAATAAGAAGAAAAGATTCGTATTATATAGAGATGAGCAATCAATGATTATACAACCAGCAAGCTGCAGCCTCTTCTAGCGCTTGCATCTAGCCTACCTAATACAGTAAAGCTACCGTCTTCAAAAACCTCTCCTATATCTTCCGTTGCAATAAAGCAGCAACTATATATATTGGCAAGGTCTATTATATGTAAAACTCCTCTTCCTGTTTCTTTAATACTTGTAGGGTCTTCCTCTTCTGCCACCATTACCTTCATCCATGGCGGACATTTAAATATTCCTTCTTTAATGGCATAGGCCTGACTTAATAACTCCGTCATTCCATATTCAGAATGAATGTTTGATACACCTAAATTTTCCGTTAATAATTGATGTAATTCATTTCTTGTCAATTCTTCTTTTCTGCCTTTCATTCCCCCCGTTTCTAAAACTATGGTGGACTTTAATTGTTGAGCAAAGGCAATGGCAAAGTCGGTTAAGGCAAAACTTACTCCTATAAACCAAACTGCTTTTTTTTGTTTTTCTAAGTTTTGCAAAACCTCATTCAGCTTTGCAAAATCATCTAAATAAAAACCACTTTCTGCATGACCCGAAGCCTTTATTAATTTATCCACCATATACACTAAAGAAGAATGTTTTCTTTCTAAATAAGAAGGCAGTAATCCAATTACACAATACTTACTAGGGTCTCCATAAAATAATTTAAACCCTTCTAAGAAACTTGCTTCATACAAACTTAAATCTTGTACCCAATGATGGCTTTTTACATCCTGCGTAGTACCACTACTTTCAAATAAATGCATGGGCTTCGCTCCAATAAAAACATCTTGCGTTTTAAAAAAAGAAATAGGTAAAAAGGGAATCGCGCTTGACTTGTTTAATGCTACCCACTGCTTATACACTGGGTTATGCGCTGCCTGCCAATTAAAAATTATTTTACTGGTCTCCAAAAATTGACCTGGAGCAATTGTCCATAATATATTGGTATCAATGGGTGGCTGGAGCAAACTGATTCTATTTATTTCCACAAAAGTATCAATAAATAATCAAGAAAAAGGGGAAAGAAAGCCTGTTTCAAAATAGCCCAATTAGTGTTATCTTGCAGGAGTCAATTTTAAACACATTTTATGGCAAAATCAAGCACCAAAAAACCAGTGGCAAAGTCTAAAAAAGAATTAATTAGCGCTGCTTCTTATCAATTTTTAACCAACTATATCAATAACCCTTCTCCGGTTGGATTTGAAACAAGTGGACAAAAAATTTGGTTAGAATACCTTACAAAATATGTAGATACTACCTATACCGATGCTTATGGAACTGCGGTGGGTGTGATTAACCCAACTGCTCCTTTCAAAGTAGTCATAGAAGCGCATGCCGATGAAATTAGTTGGTTTGTGAATTATATCAACGACCAAGGTTTAATATATTTAAAAAGAAATGGCGGCGTGGATCATCAGATTGCCCCATCCATGCGCGTGTGGATACATGGTAAAAAAGGCCCAGTGAAAGCAGTGTTTGGATGGCCTGCAATTCATACAAGATTAAGTAACCCAGAACAAAAAGAGCCACAACCTAAAGTAGACAACTTAACCTTAGACTGCGGTGCTAGATCTAAAAAAGAAGTAGAAGCATTAGGTATTCATATTGGAGCGGTGGTTACTTATCAAGAAGGTATTGATGAATTAGCCAACGATTTTATTATTGGCCGTGCTTTTGATAATAGAGTGGGTGGTTTTATGATTGCAGAAGTAGCCCGCTTATTAAAAGAAAATAAAAAGAAACTTCCTTTTGGATTGTATATAGTAAATGCTGTGCAAGAAGAAATTGGCTTACGTGGTGCAGAAATGATTGCCCGTCGTATTAAACCCAATATTGCTATTATAACAGACGTTACCCACGATACGCATACGCCTATGATTAACAAAGCCATTGAAGGAGATATTCAATGCGGTAAAGGGCCTTCCTTAGCCTACGCCCCTGCAATTCATAATAAATTATTAGCCATTGTTGAAAACACTGCTAAAGCGAAAAAGATTCCTGTACAATTTAGAACCTTAAGCAGAAGCACTGGAACGGATACCGATAGCTTTGCTTATGCAAACGATGGCTGCCCTTCCGTTTTAATTTCAATGCCTTTAAGATACATGCACACTACAGTTGAGATGATTCATAAAAAAGACGTCGTAGACACTATTCAACTCATGTATGAAACCTTATTAGTTTTAACACCTAAGACAAATTTAAGCTACCTATAATGTCTGCTACCCATTTAAATATTGCTATCATTGATATGTATGATGGAAATACAAATGTGGGTATGGATTGTATTCATTTACTCTTAGCCCATTGGAGCCAAGATAGAAATGCAAGCATTGAGCATCAAATTTTTAAACTAAGAGATTGTTGTGAGATTCCGCATGATGGATTCGACGCCTATATTTCTACAGGAGGTCCAGGCTCTCCAGTGGATTCTAAAGGCGAGCCCTGGGATAATTTATATACGGAATGGCTTGATCAAATGTTTGCATTAAAAAAGCCAGTGTTTTTAATATGTCATAGTTTTCAAATTGCCTGTAGACATTTTAACTTGGGAAAAATAACACTTAGAAAATCAAGACAAGTGGGCATACTGCCAGTGCATCCCATTCAGTACAATGATTTATTTGAAGGCTTAGAAGACCCTTTCTATACTTTAGAAAGCAGGTTGTATCAAATTACGGAGCCTAACGACGAACTTATTAATAGTATGGGGGCCCGCATCACTGCACTTGAAAAAATTAGACCTCAAGTACCCCTAGAGCGCGCCATTATGGGTATTCAATTTAACGAACATATGGCAGGTGTGCAATTTCATCCAGAAGGTGAATACCATATTTTATTAGATTATTTCAAAGAAGAAAAAATTAAGAACGCTATTTTAGAAGAATTTGGAATAGAGAAATGGGATAGAATGATTGAACACTTAAATGACCCTGCAAAAATTAAGTCCACCTTTCACGCCATCATTCCTAATTTTTTAGACAAGGCTTTAAAAGCAAAATCATAAATTAAACATA
>CAIJZF010000275.1 GCA_903825095.1 uncultured Bacteroidota bacterium
CAAGTATGATATAGGCGTGGGTAAACTTGTTCATCAGCCAGGCATTTCTTTAAAAGAATTTATAGACATTGATTTAATCAAGGGTGTTTTTAAATTAGATGTATTTCAATCTATGAAAAAACATGTAGCTCGTTTTTTCAAACATCCTTATATTCAAACCTTAATGGAGTTTCCGGTTTTGTTTTTAGGAGCCCTTCCACAAAATACACCCGCCTTATATAGTTTAATGAATTATGCCGATATCAAAGGAGGTACTTGGTATCCAGAATTCGGTATGTATAGTATTGTGCAAGCTATGTATGATACGGCTATAGCCCAAGGCGTTCAATTTCAATTTTCTGAAGAAGCTTTACAAATTGAAGTCGTTAATGGACTGGCGCAGTCTTGCTACACTAAATCAAGTGTTAGTGGTGAGCAAAAGCATTATGAATTTGATGTAGTTATTGGGGCTGGCGATTATCATCATATTGAAACAAAACTATTAACAAGTAAATATCAATCTTATACTGCTAGTTATTGGGATACCCGTATGATGGCTCCAAGTTCATTACTTTATTATGTGGGCTTGAATAAAAAATTAACAGGTGTGACACATCACTCTTTATTTTTTGATACCGACTTTGCTATTCATGGCAAAGAAATTTATACAGAACCTAGTTGGCCCACTAAGCCTTTGTTTTATGCATCTGTTCCTTCTGTTACCGATTCTACTGTGGCACCAATAGGTAGTGAAAATTTATTTTTATTAATTCCAGTGGCTGCTGGCTTAGAAGGAGATACCGAAGAGGTAAGAGAAAAATATTTTCAGGAACTAATAGCCCGATTAGAGCAAAGATGGGGACAGTCTATTGCAGATAGTATTGTCTATAAAAGGACCTTTGCTGTATCCGATTTTAAAAATGATTATCATTCCTTCAAGGGGAATGCCTATGGCCTTGCCAATACACTATTACAAACAGCTATTTTAAAGCCTTCTTGTAAAAGCAAAAAGGTGAATAATCTATATTATACGGGACAATTAACAGTACCAGGCCCTGGGGTGCCCCCAAGTTTAATTAGTGGGGAAGTGGTAGCGGAGCTGATTGATAAAAATTATATAAATTTACAACCTAGAAATGTCTGATTTAAAACTATATAACGAAGTCACTGGCTTAAGCAGTAAAACCACTACGCTATTGTATAGCTCTAGTTTTTCATCTGCTATTAAGTTACTACATGCCGACTTACGTCAGCCTATTTATGATATTTATGGTTTTGTAAGATTTGCCGATGAAATAGTAGATACTTTTCATGGCTTTGACAAAGCGAACTTACTTGCTCAGTTTAAAAAGGATACTTACCTAGCCATTGAGCAAGGTATTAGTTTAAATCCCATTTTACACCGTTTTCAATTAACTTTTTCTAAATATAAAATTGATACAGCCTTATTAGAAGCTTTTTTAGTAAGTATGGAAATGGATCTAAATAAGCAAGAATATGATTTAGCTACTTATCAAACTTATATTTATGGTAGTGCTGAAGTAGTAGGTTTAATGTGTTTACATATTTTCTGTGAAGGTAATAAGGCGGAATTTGAAAAATTGAAACCAGCTGCTAAACATTTAGGCGCTGCTTTTCAAAAAGTTAATTTCTTGCGTGATATTAAGGCCGACTTTGAAGGTTTAGATAGAATGTATTTTCCTAACTGTGATTTTTCTAAGTTTACGCAAACAGACAAAGAAGTAATTGAAGCAGACATTCAAGCCGATTTTGAAGAAGCTTTAAGGGGTATTAAAATGCTACCCTTAAAAGCTAGGTTTGGGGTATATGTGGCTTTTAAATATTATTATTCTTTGTTTAAAAAAATAAAGAAAACGAATCATGAGGCTATTTTGAAGGCAAGAATTAGAATTCCCACACCTGGAAAATTATTTATAGTAGCCAAGGCTACACTTCGTAGTCAGTTGAATTTGTTGTAGTAAATTTGTTATACAATTTAATAAAATAGAATTTATGGTTTTTATATTAGTGATGTTGCTTACTTTTTGCATAATGGAAGGAATTACTTGGTTAACCCACCGTTATGTTATGCATGGTTTTTTATGGTATTTACACGAAGACCATCACCAACCCACAGGACATTTTTTTGAAAAGAACGATGCCTTCTTTTTAATTTTTGCTATACCCAGTATGGTCTGTATTTTCTATGGTAATTTCGTTGGTCCCATTTGGGTAGCGGGTATAGGAACCGGTGTTGCTATGTATGGTTTTGCTTATTTTATTGTGCATGAAGTTATTATACACCAAAGAATTAAGTGGTTTACTAAATCCAATAACCGTTACATCAAAGCCATTCGTTGGGCACATAAAATGCATCATAAGCATTTACATAAAGAAGAAGGAGAAAGTTTTGGTATGTTAATCGTTGCCAAAAAATATTGGGATAAAGTGCGTCGAGACGAAGCCTTACAAAGCAATGAGTAATGCGCTAATATCCAATACGAATTTAGCAAGCTACGACTATATTATAGCAGGAGCCGGCGGGGCTGGTTTATCATTATTACATTATTTAATGGAAGCCCCTAGTTTAGCATCCAAATCCATTTTAGTTATTGATAAGTCTTTTCAAAAAACTAATGATCGTACCTGGTGTTTTTGGGATGCAAACATTTCTGCTTTTGAAAATTTAGTGCATCACCATTGGAATACTATTTCCATTCATGCAGAGGGGTTTGATAAAGAATTACCTACAGCTCCCTTTTCTTATAAAATGATTCAGGGGATTGATTTTTACAATGCCGTACTAAGCAAAGCAAAAACCAAAACTAATATACATTTTCAGGAAGCCACCATTCTTAATATTTCAGTTTTAGATTCATCTAGTGCATCATCAACTGCGTCTAGTCAAGTAAATTCAACTAAAGTAAACTCAAATAAGAGCGCTAAAGTAGAATGGGAGGGAGGTTCTGCAATGGGGCAGTATATTTTTTCTAGTTTACTTCCTTTTCAAATGAATCAGTTAGCTACTGCTGCTGCTTATTCTAAATCCTTACAGTCAAGTATCCATTCAAAAAATAAAGCCCCATTTTTATGGCAACATTTTAAAGGAAGGGTAGTGCAGTTTGATAGTCCTGTATTTAATAAAAGCATAGCGAAGTTGATGGATTTTAATGTACCTCAACAAGGAGCCACTGCCTTTATGTATCAGCTACCTTTAAACGAAAAGGAAGCCTTGGTAGAGTATACTATATTTTCAGAAAATGTTTTAGCAATCTCAGAGTACGATAAAGTACTAGATGCCTATTTAGCCAAAGCGTTTCCCGGCAGTACTTATATAACTAAGCACGATGAAATAGGCGCTATTCCTATGACGCAAATTGAATTAGCATCAAACCAAGCGCCTATATATACTATTGGTGCCTTAGGGTCTGCTATTAAAGCAAGCACAGGTTATGCTTTTCAGTTTATACAAGAGCAGTGTAAAAATATTGCCACTCAATTAGAACTAGGCACGCCTTTACAAACCAAGGTACACAATACAAGACACCAGTTTTATGATGCTGTTTTACTAGATATTTTATTTCACCATAAAATGGAAGGTGCTGAAATATTTAAACGCATATTTGCCAAGAACGAAGCCGCAACGGTGTTTAAATTTTTATCTAATACCTCTACTATAATGG
>CAIJZF010000276.1 GCA_903825095.1 uncultured Bacteroidota bacterium
ACATAATTTATTGTTAATGAATACTAAACAGTTAATTTTTTTTAACTTTGTGCCATGAGTAATTTTGATGCCACCAGCTATCCTAAGGATAAAATTAAGGTCTTATTCCTTGAAAACATAAGTGATAAGGCGGTTCAGTATTTTAAAGACCAAGGATATACCGATGTTAAAAAGGTATCTGGGGCTTTGAGTGAAGAGGAATTAATCAAGATTATTAAGGACGTTCACATTTTAGGTATTCGTTCTAAAACCTTTATTTCTAAAAAAGTTTTAGACAGTGCAAAAAAATTACAAGCCATTGGATGTTTTTGTATTGGCATTAATCAAGTGGACTTAAAAGCTTGTAAACAAAAAGGGGTAGCTGTTTTCAATGCACCTTATAGTAATACAAGATCTGTTGCTGAATTAGTCATTGGGGCATCTATTATGCTTATTCGTAAAATTATAGATAAAAATACTGCTGCCCATAAAGGTATTTGGAATAAAGAAGCCAAAGGAAGTTTTGAACTAAGAGGAAAAACTTTAGGCATTATTGGTTATGGTAATATTGGTACGCAGTTAAGTATCATGGCAGAAGCCATGGGAATGAAAATTCAATTCTATGATATTGAAACAAAACTTCCATTAGGAAATGCGAAGCCTGCAAAATCTATAAAGGATATTGTAAGTAGTTCTGATATTATTTCTTTGCATGTTCCTGAAACCAGTCAAACAAAAAATTTAATTAGCAAGTCGGTAATAAGTCAATTCAAACAAGGATCTATTTTAATAAATTATGCGCGTGGAGAAGTAGTAGACCTTGACGCTTTAAGCAAGGCTATCATTGATAAAAAAATAGGAGGGGCTGCCATTGATGTATTTCCTATAGAGCCTGAAAAAAATGGTGATGTATTCACCACTCCGCTACAAGGCTTAGCCAACGTGATGCTGACGCCACATATAGGTGGATCAACGGAAGAAGCACAAGAAAATATTGGAGAAGATGTAAGTATAAAATTATATCAATATTTAGAGCGTGGGGTATCTTATGGTTCACATACTATTCCTTCCATTAGTTTACCGCCAGTTGAAAACGCACATCGTATTTTACATATTCACAATAATGTACCGGGTGTATTGAGCGCGATTAATACAGTGATGTCTAAAAATAAAATAAATATTGTGGGGCAATATTTAAAAACCAATGATGAAATTGGCTATGTGGTATTAGATGTCGATTCTAAATTATCGAAAACCGCCATTGCGCTTTTAAAAGAAGTGAAACATACTATTAGAGCGCGTATGTTGTATTAGTAGATTTTATTTAGGAATGCAATTGTTCTAACATTTTTTTAATCTCATCAGTATCTACAGCTGTGGCTTGTAAATTTTCATTCATAGAATCTTTAGCATAAAGCATTTGAGTAGGTAGCATTTTTCTTGCACTGCTATGCATTTCTTTAGCACCTGTTGCCTGCATAATTTCTTTGATATTATTAGAACGCACACCAGAGCCTGGCATTATTATAATTCTATCACCCGCTTGTTCCACTAATTTTTTTAATAAGGGCATTGCATCTGCTGCATTAGATACTTGACCACTGGTTAAAATACGTTTACAACCTGTTGCAATAATATCTTCTAATGCTTTGAAAGGGTCATTACACCTATCAAAGGCCCTGTGAAAACTAACTTCCATGGGGCTTGCTAAATCCACTAATCTTTTGGTTCTTAGCGTATCAATGCTTCCATCGGCATTTAATAATCCTAAAACAACTCCAGGGTAATCTAATTTTCTAACCATAAGTATATCAGATCTCATGGCATTAAATTCATTTTCCGTATATAAAAAATCGCCTCCTCTAGGTCGAATGATAGGAAATACTGGTTTTGATGTTAAGGAAATTAAAGTAGATAAACTTCCAAAGGAAGGGGTAGTACCGCCTTCTTGAGGGTTCTCGCAAAATTCAATTCTATCGGCACCTGCTTTAATAGCAGCTAAAGCGGCCTCCACCGAAAAAACAGCTATCTCCAATTTTATTTTTGACATAATTGAATTAATCTAAAGAAGATGATTCGAATAATTTATTCCCATCCTTAGTATGCACAGCATAATTAAAACCTTTATGTAATGCATAAGCACCCGCTTCGCCTATTCTATTCAGTGCAATAAAACAAACTTGAATATCCTTTGCCTTTTCTTTTTTAATTCTTCTTATTCTTTCCACCACAAATTTACAAGCCTCTGCTGGAGATTTACCTTGTCTCATTTGTTCCACTACAGCACTAGCACCAGCCACACGAATCACATCTTCTCCTTGTCCAGTGGCTACCACAGCGCCCACTTCATTGTCTACATATAAACCAGCTCCAATAATAGGAGAGTCGCCTAAACGGCCTCTCATTTTAAAACCCGCACCACTGGTCGTACAACTGCCAGACAAGTTTCCAAAACTATCTAAGGCAATCATTCCAATAGTATCATGGTTCCAATCTCCATTACTAAGTTTATGTGGCGCCATTAAAGAAGGATCTAATTGACTAGTAGCTTGTTTTCTTTCAATATTAATAACTGGTTTGTACTCCGATTTTTTTAACCAATTTTCATAAGATGATTTTGCATCTTTTGATAAGGTATCTGGCTCTAAGGGGAAGCCTTCAGACACAGCAAATTGTTGTGCGCCTTCACCCACCAGCATTACATGGGGTGTTTTTTCCATCACTCTTCTAGCCACTGATATAGGATGTTTAATACGCTCTAAAAAAGCAACGCTACCGCAATTAAATTCATGATCCATGATAGAAGCATCTAAAGTCACATGACCATCTCTATCGGGGTTACCACTTAAACCTACACAACAGTTAATTTCATCCTCAGTTACTTTCACACCATTTTCAACCGCATCTAATGCCTTTCCACCTACACCAATTACTTTCCATGCAGCAAGGTTAGCTGCTAAACCCGCATCCCATGTAGAAACCACTACAGGATTCACCAATGGATTTAAATTGCTAATTGTATTCGATCCGCCAGTAATATCTTGTACCGTTTTAGGAATAAAGCCAGTGATGGTAAAACTTGAAATACCTAAACCACTTAGGTTCAAAAATTTTCTGCGATCCATGCTCATAGGTGTTCTTTTATATTAATATCAAGGTACGAACAATGCGCATATTTTTAGTACTTTTAATTATAAAATTTATATGCAAGAAATTTTTTCATTATATGGTTGGCAGGTAGATAGTTACGAGCCCATTCAGCAGGGTTTAATCAATAGTACTTATTCTATTGAAACAAATAATGGCAAGTTTATTTTGCAATCCATTAACCATCGTATTTTCAAAAGTCCTTCAGCTATTGATTATAATATCAATGCTATTTCAAAGTACTTGCAAAAACATCATCCCAATTATTTATTTACCCATTTAGTCCCGACATTGAATGGGAATACTTTAGTGAACTGGGAAGGTGCTTATTATAGAGCCTTTCATAAAATTGAGGGCTATGCTTTAAGTGTTTTAGAAAATGAAAATCAAGTAGGAGAGGCTGCTATGCAATTTGCGGGCTTTACCCATGTTTTAAAAAACTTCGAGGTCAATCAATTAAAAGATACCCTTCCCAATTTTCATAACTTAGATTTAAGATACCATCAATTTTCCGAGGCCATTATAAAAGGCAATGCTCAAAGAATTGCCGACACCGAAGAAGCTATTTCATTTCTAGCCTCTCATAAAAAATATGTAGATATATATAATCATTTTATTGAGCATGCTGAAGTAAAAAAACGCGTTACCCATCACGATACCAAAATAAGTAATGTGCTATTTCAAAAAAAGGAAGGCATAGAAAAGGCCATTTGCGTCATTGATTTAGATACGGTAATGGCCGGTTATTTTATAAGTGATATAGGGGATAGTTGCCGCACATGTTTATGCGCCGTTTCTGAAGAGGAAAAAGATTTAAATAAAGTAGTGGTAGATCCCGCTAAATGGAAGGCGCTAGAAAAGGGTTACTTGCATTTAATGCAAGATGAGTTATCCAATTTTGAAAGGGACCATTTTTTCTATTCAGGGCAATTTATGATATACATGCAAGCTCTTCGTTTTTTAAGCGATCATTTAAATAATGATATATACTATGGCGCCAAGTATGAAGGTCAGAACTTAGTGCGTACGCTGAATCAAATACGATTATTAGAGCAGTATAATAAATTGAATTAAAGAAGTTCTATTAAATTATATCTATAATTAATTATCTCTATAATTTAAAGCAGGAGGGCGGTCTCCCAATAATGCCTGGTATTTATAATCTCCTTTTTGCTTTATAAATTCTTCTTTTGCTTTTTGAATGGTAGCAGGGCTATTATAAAAATCTATCGCCGTCATGGCCATTACTTTTGCTGCATTGATCATTCCTTTCGCAGCAATTTCAGTGGTACCACAAGAAACTGCCTGCCAACTATGAGCAGGAGTGCCAGGTACCCAAGTAGCTGTGCTTAAACCCACCGTAGGAATCGTATAACTCACATCACCCACATCGGTAGAACCGCCACCAGCAGTAAAATCAACTTTCATGGGAAAAACTTTCTGTGCATCTTCAATAGGAGGGATAGTTCCTAGAAAACTTTTCTGCAAGTTCTTTGCAAATTCTTTTTCAGCTTCTGTATATGAAATACCACCAACGGCTTCTAAATTTAACTGCATGACATCGGCCAAGGTTTTATTCAATAATAAATCATGGGTGCCATCAATAACTTCATATTTCATGGTAGTACCTGTACCTATAGCAGCGCCTTCTGCAGCCTTGGTCACTCTATTAAAAATTTCTACAACTTTATCTCTTTTAGGATGTCTTACATAATAAAATACTTCTGCAAAATCTGGTACTACATTCGGCGCCTTACCGCCACTCGTAATCACATAATGTATTCTTGTTTCTTGTGGAATATGTTCACGCATCATGTTTACCATATTGTCCATAGCTTCCACTGCATCTAATGCAGAACGACCTTGTTCTGGAGAAGCAGCAGCATGTGCTGATACACCATAAAATCTAAACTTAGCCGACTTATAGGCTAAAGCGCTTTTCATAGTTACTTCATTTTTATTACCTGGATGCCAATGAATGGCTACATCTAAATCGTCCATCACTCCCGATCTCACTAAATATACTTTACCGCCACCGCCTTCTTCTGCAGGGCTTCCATAAACACGAATAGTTCCTTTTATTTTTCCTGACTCAATTAATTTTTTAATAGCTATACCTGCTGAAACAGAAGCTGTTCCAAATAAATCATGGCCACAACCATGTCCTGCATTTTTACCAGCTATAATTGCTTTTTCTGAATTTCCACCTTCTTGAGCTAATCCTGGAAGTGCATCGTACTCGGCTAAAATTCCAATGATGGGTTTACCAGAACCATAACTTGCCATAAAGGCAGTAGGCATATCACCTACACCGGTGGTTACTTTAAACCCTGCTTCTTGTAAATGTTGCACATGTAAAGCAGCACTTTTAGATTCTTTAAAACCTACTTCAGCATATTCCCATAACTGTCTAGTGGTTTTTTTATCTTGCTCGTAAGCATTATTTAAAATAGTTTTTACTTCTTCTTTGGCTTTTTGCACAGAAGGGTCTTGTGCTTGCACAGAAAAAGAGCATAAACAAATACCTAAAATGGATAGGAGGGAAGAAGGTCGGTTCATATTATTATATTTAATAAAACTAATTTGAATAGAGTAGGGTTAGATTAATAATCTTCATTGGTTGCAAAATCGTTCTTTCTGTTTTTCCATTTGCCTCTTGTGAAATCAGGTATTAATTGAACCTGTCCATTTTCAGCAATCGATTTTTCAGAAAGCGGCGTAATAGCATACCAAGTGGCTAAGTCATATACATCTAATTGGAAAGGAACCTTTCTTTTAATACACTCCACAAAGGCATTGTCTACAAAAAAGTCCATACCACCATGTCCAGCACCTACGGCATCGGACTCATATTTCTTCCATAAGGGATGATCATGCTGCTTTAAGTAAGCCTCTGGGTTTTCCCATTGGTGTGCTTTGGGAGAAATGCCTTCTATATATATATGTCCCGCTGAGAATTCTCCTGAATGGAAATCCTGCCATAAACCCTGAACCCCTTGAACCCTGAACCCTAAATTATAAGGACGAGGGGAATTGGTGTCATGGGTAAGTAACATTGTCTCTCCATTGGCTGCTTGTATGGTAGTGGTTACAATGTCTCCTAACTTAAATTTTAATTTCGCATTTGGGTGATTCTCACCACCTTTGGGGTGCTCAACTATATATTTATGTAAACCTCTAGCTTTTGTTGCTACCGATGATAACCTAGTTAATAAATTACCTCTATTAATGTCGGCCATCATGGCTATAGGGCCTAAACCATGGGTTGGGTAGAGCTCGCCATTCCTATATAAAGAGTGGTTGGTTCTCCAAGCAGCTTCACTGAAGCCTTTACCTGCTCCAAACTCAACACCAGAAGCACTATCAGAAGAATTAGGGCTATTGAATTTTACCCCTCTTAAATCGTGCTCATAGCCGCCTTGTAAGTGTAATAATTCACCAAATAGGCCTTTTTTAACCATATTATAGACCGCAAGTACATCTCTACGGTAACATACATTCTCTAAACACATAACAGGTATGCCTGCTTTTTCACTAGCATTTACTATATCCCAACAATCAGATAGCTTAATGGCCCCGCAAACCTCAACACCTGGAATAACCCCATTTTTAATAGACTCTAAGGCCTGAGGAATATGCCATTCCCAGGGTGTTGCAATGATAACTGCATCAATATCATGCCTTTGTAACAAATTCTTGTAGTCTTCATTGCCATTTTTAAACTCTATGGCAGCAGGACGGCCGGCTTCTTTAAGTATCTTTTGAGCATCGGCTAACATTCTAGGATCAGGATCTGCAAAAGAGACAATAATGGTGTCTTTACGTTGACAAAGCATCTCTAGATGGCTTTGGCCTCTGTAACCAGTACCTATAATTCCTATGCGTACCTTATCCATTTTAGCAGTTCCTTGCGCTTTTATAAATTGAGGAGAAAGCCCCAAAGCAATTGAGGATAAACCTGCATTTTGTACAAACTTTCTACGACTTAAATTCTTTGACATTGTATTTAGAATTAGATGATTATTGATATACAAAATACTAATTTATGCTGAATAATTAACTGAATATGTTCTTTGTATATTAGATGTAGGCTAGTCATAAACCCAGTATATTCATTATAACTATAGCTTATCGATCTATATCCAATACCCCTGATTTATAGTTAATTAACCCATTTAAACCTATTATTTGTGCTTATAATTAACATTATGTTAAATAGACTATTAGAAGTAAACCCCCGATTGCTCGAGGGTTACAAACTTCCTACTGATATCCTACTGATACTTGTCGTGTAGTTTATCGTAGATATTAAATTTAGCATCGAATTCATCAGAAGCTTTTTGATCCTTGCCTCTAGCTTTATCTCTTTTATAAGCGTACAATGTGGCTAAAAAATCCACCGATCTTGCAGCTACATTCTTTTCGCCTCTTTCTAATTTCTCCTTGTCTTTAATAACATTATAGGCTTTATCAATCCACTCAATGGCTGCATCCACTTTTTCTTTTATGGGCGCATCAAGGCTAGTATTTATTTTTCTTACAGAATCTAATTGTGCTTTGTAAAAAGCATCAAAAGCCGCTTTCTTTTTAGGGTCCTTAGGTGCCGCTGGCTTATTGGTGTTAATAGTTTGTAAGGCCTTAATATTATCAGATACTTTCTCATCTAATACAGTGAATTGATTATAGTAGCTAATACCTGCGTTAAAAGCAGCTGCAAAATTCTTATTATTCATTGTATATGCCTTCTTGTATGCTTCAGCAGCTTTGGCTATGTATTTATCTGAATTTTCTTGACTAACACCTTCTGTACTCTTACCAGACATAAACATATCACCAAACATCTGACACTCTAATTCTGATATTGAACCACCTGCCACTAATTTATCAAACATGGCCACTTTCTCTTCAATGCTTAAGTTCTTGTCTATATAGTCTGTGCCATACTCTACCCAGCTTTCATTTGGATAAGCCGCAGCCGACATCGCTAAATAAGTATCGAATTGTGCTTTGTCTTTCTTATTCGTTAATTGAATTAATAAGTATCTGTATACATCTACTAATTCTGGAGTAACCACTTTATTGTCTACTAATCTTTTATAATAAAAAATAGTTTCGTCTAAATTACCTGCGTTTTGATTTGAATAGCCAGCATATATAATAGCTGTGGTATCAAATTTTTGTTTAGAAGATGCCCAACCTTGCGCAAATATGATATCAGAATATTTTACTGCATTGATAAAATGAGCGGCTGCACCCTTCCAGCTTTTTACGTTGAAACTATCTACCCCACCTTTAAAACTTCTAATATATACATCAAAGAAAGGCTCTTGTCCATTGTCTTTCGCTAATTGTAAACTAGCATCGGCCTTGATATATTCATCTAATGAAGTTTTTACTTCATTATAAGCATTTGGATTCTTAACAGCATCCTTGTGGTAAGCACTATATATTTTAGACTTCCAATAATAAGCAGCTGCAGTTCCTGCTAAGCTTGCTTTTTTAGTGATTATTTTATCATAATCGGCCTTGGCGTCGTCGGTTTTACCAATTAGAAGATTTGTTTTTACTTTTTCAAAATCTTGGGCTTGCAAAGTTTGCATAGCTAACAAAATTGTTAAAACACCCATTAATTTTTTCATAGATCTATTTTTATTATGAATTATTATCTGCTAAAGTTATAGTTAAAATTTTATTTATTCTAGCTATTTGTGTTGATTGGTTGTCTGTTTTAATTACGATTCAATTATTCAACTACAGGTGTTTCAGGTTCATCTGTTGCATCAGTGGCTTCAGTATTTTCAGCACCCTCAGCACTTGCTGTTGGCTCTGTACCCTCTTCCATATCTGCAGCCGATTCGTCTTGTTCTTCAATCTTAGAAGTAGCGGCAATTTCATCGCCCTCATCTAATCTAATTAAAGTAACCCCTTGAGTGGCACGACCTGCTTCACGAATGTCTGTAATTCTAGTTCGAATAGTTACACCCGACTTACATGTAATAATTAAATCTTCTTTTTCTTTTACATCCATGATACCTACTAGACTACCTGTTTTCTCAGTCACGTTAATAGTTTTAACGCCCTTACCACCACGGTTGGTAATTCTATATTCTTCAATGGCTGTTCTCTTTCCAAAACCTTGTTGGCTTACTACAAGTATGGTACGCTCTTTATCGTCTTTATGCACACAAACTAAACCTACCACTTCGTCATTTTCATTGTCCACTTCAATACCCGCAACCCCTATTGCACCACGACCTGTTGGACGCACTTTTTCTTCTGGGAAACGAATGGCTCTACCCGATTTCACCGCCATCATCACTTCATTATTACCATCGGTTAAACGTGCTGCTAATAATTCATCTCCTTCATTAATAGTAATGGCATTTACACCACTTACTCTTGGGCGACTGAAATCTTCTAAACATGTTTTCTTAATTATACCACGCTTAGTACAAAGAATGATAAAATGATTTTGTACATATTCTTTATCATCCAACTTACGCACTTCAATGATAGCTTTTACTTTATCATC
>CAIJZF010000277.1 GCA_903825095.1 uncultured Bacteroidota bacterium
GGACTTATTGGGTAATTCAACTACTAAAACTATAGACTTTGTGGTTCCGGCTTCGGATATTATAAATGTAAAAAATTTATATAATTATCCTAATCCATTTAGTAGTCATACGCAATTTAGTTTCGAGCTAAATAAATTGGGCAGCCCTTTAGAAATTTCTCTAAGTATATATAATAGTATGGGCAATTTGCTTTTCACCAAACCATTAAGTGGAACTTATAAAGCCAATAGGGTGGTGGCTAATTGGGACGGCACTGGTATTGGGTCTGCGCAATTACAAGCCGGGGTTTATTATTATAGATTAACTATTAAAGACGGAATAGAGACTCGTTTTTTAACTAATAAGCTTGTAAAATTTTAAAATTATACCTCAATGTATTTTGTATCTTTACTTTTTAATAGTCGCTATTTAGAAATATTATGATGCGTAGAAAATATAGTCCCTTTTTTTTATTTATTGCATTGACTTTTATAAGTCAAGTGGTAAATGCGCAACTCAATCCCATTAGAATTCAAAGTACTGCGGTTCCTTTCATGTTAATTTCTCCTGATGCGCGTTCTGGTGGTATGGGAAATTTATCATTAGCTATGTCACCTGAAGCTAATGACCTTTTTGGCAATACCGCAAAGCTTCCCTACTTAAATGAAGACAGAAGTTTTTTAATAAACTATACGCCTTGGCTAAAGGACTTAGGATTAAACGATGTGTATTTAGCAAGTGCGGGGTTTTATAAAAAATTAGATAATAAGAGTAGTATTAATAGCGCTCTTCGTTTTTTTAGTCTTGGTAATATCGACTTTTCGGATGAATCAGGCAATATAAATTTGCCTTCTCAAAGACCTTCGGAATTTAGTTATGACTTTGGCTACAGTACTTTATTAACAGACAAAGTAAGCATGGGTGTTACCTTGCGTTATATTCATTCTAAATTAGTTTCTGGATCATATGGCGGAACAGCTATTAACTATCGAGCAGGTAATACATTATCGGGTGATATAAGTATGTTTTATAAACAAAACGAAGATATGCATGGTTTTCACGGAGGCTTATTACTCTCTAATTTGGGAGGCAAAATCAGTTACTCTAATGAAACAAAGAATAAATATTTTATTCCAGCCAATTTAGGATTAGGGGTGGGCTATTTAAATGTAATAGATGCTGAAAATTCCATTGAGTTTGGTGTAGACGTAAACAGGATAATGGTACCTGCGAATCCAGACAATAGCAATACGGAATCGGTGAATCAGTACTTTTCACAATCAGTGGTATCGAGTTGGTTTAATTCCTTTAATAATAAATATGGAATGCCTATTGGAGAATCTTTAAAAGCTTCTTTAGGTGTTGAATACAATTATACGAATCGTTTTTTTATAAGAGGGGGCTATTTTATTGATAATAATAAGAACCTAGGAAGTATGCAATATTTTACCCTAGGCACTAGCTTCCAATATCAGCAGTCAAAATTTAACATTTCTTATTTAGTGCCTTCTGGGGGCGGGATTACCAAGAATCCTTTATCTAATACACTTAGGTTTGGTAGCATTTTCTACTTCTAATTGCCTATTTTTGTTGATATGTCAACAGCGGTTCAAATAGTCAATAAAAGTCATCATCCTTTACCGGAATATGCCACTACTGGTTCATCGGGTATGGACATCAGAGCCTTTTTGACTAGTCCTATTAGCATGGCGCCCATGGAAAGAATTTTAATTCCTACTGGATTATTTTTAGCCCTTCCTGAAAATTGGGAAGCGCAAATTAGACCAAGAAGTGGACTAGCCATTAAGCAAGGGCTTACTTGTTTAAATACACCAGGTACCATTGATGCAGATTATAGAGGGGAGTTAAAAGTGATACTCATTAATTTATCTAATGAAGTTCAAATAATTTCAGATGGTGATAGAATTGCGCAAATGGTTTTTCAAAAAGTAGAGAAAGTAATTTTACAAAAAGTGGAAATCTTAGAAGCTACCGAAAGAGGAGCCGGGGGCTTTGGCCATACGGGCAAAAAATAATAAGTAAATGAAAAAAGGTTTTTATATTCTTGGATTGATTTTATTTTTAGCATCTTGCTCCACCTATAGAAAAGTGCAAGTGATAAAAGATGCTTTATCAAAAAGCGATTCCACCAATGCCGATTTGCTATCCAAAAAACCAAAGGTAGATTCCGCTGCCATCATCAAAGGCGTATTGAATAAAATTGAATTGGCTAAGATTGATTTTACCACCATGAATGCCAAGTTTAAAGTAGACTATGAAACTTTAAAAAATGCAGATAATTATATTGTCAATGTAAGTATCCAAAAAAATAAAGCTATTTATTTAACCGTAAGAGGTGCTATGGGCGTAATTGGTTTAAAGGCGCTTATAAATAAGGACAGTGTGGTATTAATTTATCCTTTAAGTAAAAAAGTAGAGCGTAAGCCTTTGAGCTTTTTACAAGACGTATTAAAAATACCATTTACCTATGCCACTGTAGAAGACTTAGTGATAGGCAATCCTATTTTCATGAGTAATACCAACATTATTTCTTATAAAAATAATAATGGAAAATTACAGGTAGGGTTAATAGGTGCTTTATTTAAAAATTTAATTATTTTAAACGAGGACAATACTAAAATTTTAAATTTAAAATTAGACGATGTAGATGTAAATCAACACCGTACTTGTGCTATCTCTTATAGCGACCATATTAGCTATGCTAAGTTTCAATTTCCGCAGTACCGAGATATTTCAATAGCGGCCAATAATAAGTTAGAGATTCATATGGAAGTGAAAGAATTTGGTTTTGACGAACCATTAAAATATACTTTTGCGATACCTAAAACAGGCAAACGCAAATAATTTATTGACATTATAAATGACAACATGATTAAAAGGGCTTTATTTATTTTATTTACAATGGTAGTGCTTGGCTTGCAGGCTTCTGCACAAGCAAATTCCTCTAGAGAAGACTTGCAAAAACAAGAACAAACATTAAGAAAAGAATTAGATGAGCTGAATCAGTTATTGGAACAAACCAAAAAGAACAAAAAAAATTCTTTAGGACAATTGGAAGCTATTAGAAGTAAAATTTCAAAAAGAAAATCACTTATTAATGGTATTGCAAGGCAAGTAAAAATTCTAGACGACGCTATTTATACTAACCAATTAGATGTTCAAAAATTAAACAAGGATTTAGATACTTTAAAAACGAGATATCAAAAAAGCATTGTATTTGCTTACAAAAGCAGAAGTGGTTATGAGTACTTAAACTTTTTATTTTCAGCAGGCAGCTTTAACGATGCGGTAAAAAGAATTACCTATTTAAAGAGCTATAGACAAAATAGAGAAGCGCAAGCAAATGCTATTGATTTATCGCAAAACGATTTAAACGCTAAAATAAATATATTAGGCGCGAATAAAAAAGACAGGTTGAAGACATTGGTCGTGCAGAATGAACAATTAAAGGTATTAGTAGTAGACCAAAAAGAGCAAGATAAAATTGTTAAACAATTAAAAAGCAAGGAACAAGAGATTACTGCACAAGTGCGTCAGAAAGAAGCGCAAAGAAAGAAAATGCAGTCTGCTTTATTAACCATTATTAGAAGAGAAACTTTAGAAGCGGAGCGTAAAGAAAAAGAGAGAATAGCAAAATTAAAAGCGTCTAATGATGCGTCGAAAGCTACGGCTAAAAATAATGCAGATGACAATACACCAACTAGGTCTAGTTCTAAGAATTCAAAAGTAGGTAATGTAGAAGGTGGTTTAACTAGCACCACAGATAACCGACCTTATTCTGCATTAGAAACCACGGAAGAAGGAAGAGAGGCGTCTATCTTATTTGAAAACAATAGAGGGAGTTTGCCTTGGCCAGTAGATAGAGGTAATGTGTACATACATTTTGGAGTGGAGAATATTCCGGGCACTAAGTTAAATCGTAAAAGTGATGGCATTGAATTAGCCTTGCCTAAAGGAAGTTCTGTTAAAAGTGTTGCCAATGGAGTAGTGAAATATACAGGTGATATCAATGGTGATTTAACCGTATTTATTCAACATGGAAAATATTTTTCTACCTATACGCATTTGAGTAGCATTAATGTAAGTAAGGACCAGGAAGTTAGGGCCGGCACTTTACTAGGAAGGTCGGGCATTAATTTAGACGGAGAAGGCGCACTTTTATTTATGATCAATAATGAAAAGGGGGCTTTCTTTGATCCTGAAACTTGGTTAAAGAATAGAAGGTAGATTCCAATTTCTTTTTCTGCACTTCTTTTTTTATATTACAATCCATTAACTGATTGTTATGTCAAAATATATCTTATCCTTTGATCAGGGTACTACGAGTAGTCGTGCCATTTTATTTGATCATCAAGGTCAAATTCACGCTACTTCACAAAAAGAGTTTCAACAAATTTTTCCAAAGCCAGGATGGGTGGAGCATGACCCTTTAGAAATATGGAGTACGCAAATGGGAGTTGCTACTGAAGCTATTAGCATGAAAGGTTTGTCTATGAATGATGTTGCCGCTATTGGTATTACGAATCAAAGAGAAACCACAGTAGTTTGGAATAAAATAACAGGCCAGCCCATTTACAATGCCATTGTTTGGCAGGACCGACGCACTGCCGATTTTTGCGATAACTTAAAAAAACAAGGCCATGCCAAAATGGTCCAAGAAAAAACAGGCTTAGTTATTGATTCTTATTTTTCTGGCACAAAAATTAATTGGATTTTAGATAATGTAGCAGGTGCGCGAGATTTAGCCAATAAAGGAGAACTTATTTTTGGTACCATTGATACTTGGTTGGTTTGGAAATTAACCAATGGTAAAGTGCATGTCACTGACGTGACCAATGCTTCTCGCACCATGTTATTTAATATTCACACACTTCAGTGGGATACTGAATTGTTAAAATTATTAAATGTACCTGTATCCATGCTGCCTGAAGTAAAAAGCAGTAGTGAAGTATATGGCCACACGACTCAACTTTTTGCACACCATGAAATTCCTATTGCAGGAATTGCAGGCGATCAGCAATCGGCTTTGTTTGGACAAATGTGCACCGAACCAGGCATGGTTAAAAATACTTATGGTACGGGTTGTTTTATGTTAATGCATACGGGTGAAAAAGCTGTGAGTTCCAAAAATAATTTATTAACCACCATTGCTTTACAAATTAATGGACATACCTATTATGCATTAGAGGGGAGTGTATTTATTGGAGGGGCAGTAGTACAATGGTTAAGAGATGGTTTACATTTAATAAGAAATTCTTCAGAAGTGGAAGCGCTTGCAAAACAAGTAGAAGAAACAGAGGGTGTTTACTTAGTGCCTGCTTTTGCAGGTCTAGGCGCGCCTTACTGGAATCAACATGCAAGAGGAACCATAGTGGGAATTACACGTGGCACTACATCTGCGCATATTGCGCGCGCAGCACTTGAAAGTATTGCATTTCAAAGTTATGATTTATTAAAAGCTATGGAGGCAGATGCGGGTATTCCCATTGCAGAATTAAGAGTGGACGGCGGCGCTACCCATAATAATTTACTCATGCAATTTCAATCGGATATTGTAAATACAAAAGTTACACGCCCTACCATGGTGGAGACTACTGCATTAGGCGCTGCTTATTTAGCAGGTTTAGCCGTTGGCTTTTGGAAAGACATTGAAGAGCTAAGATCGAAATGGCAAATTGATCAAACTTTTCTACCTACTGCCAAAGAAGAAAAAAGAAAAGACTGGATTCAAGGATGGGAGCGTGCTATCAAGGCCACTAATAATTGGTAAATAAATTAGGCTAGTTTGAATTAATACAAATATTAAAATTGTTCTTACTATGGACTCTCCCTTTTTTTTCATAACTTAATTCAATCTTTCATTCAAATAAAAACATATGACACCATTTATCGCTGAACTTTTAGGCACTGCACTTGTCATTACTATTGGTAATGGAGTAGTCGCCAACAATTTATTAAGTCAATCAAAAGGAAATAATGGAGGACTAATTACCATTGTACTTGGTTGGGTGATTGCTGTATTTGTGGGAGTGTATGCAACTAGTAGTATTAGTGGGGGTCATTTAAACCCGGCGGTGACTATCGCACTGGCTTCTGCCGGTAAGTTTGAATGGGCCTTGGTGCCTTCTTATATATTAGCCCAAATTTTGGGGGCAATGTTAGGGGCATTAATAGTTTGGATGGTTTATAAGGATCACTTTAATGAAACCAAGGATGCAGGAGCACAATTATCTGTTTTTTCGACAGGTCCTGCCATTCGAAATATTCCACAAAATTTTATCGTAGAAACCCTGGCCACCATGGTGTTTTTACTAGGCATATTTTTAATTAAGCCAGCAGGTTCCGATTTGGGTGCCTTGTCTGCTTTACCCGTAGCCTTATTAGTAGGCGGAATTGGCTTTGGACTAGGCGGTCCCACAGGCTGGGCGGTGAATCCAGCCAGGGATTTAGGGCCTAGAATCATGCATTTTATACTACCTATAAAGGGAAAAGGCAGCAGTGATTGGGGCTATGCGGCAGTACCAGTATTAGGGCCCATAGTGGGGGGAATTTTAGCTGCGATTATCTACGTACAATTTTTGCAATAAACTAGCAATACCTTACCTTTGCAGCCGAAATAGTATATTATGACAACAAATGGTAAAATCAAACAAATTATTGGTGCTGTTGTAGACGTTCAA
>CAIJZF010000278.1 GCA_903825095.1 uncultured Bacteroidota bacterium
AAAGCCCGAGGGTTTAAATATGGATGACCTAGAACTTGATTTAATTGATCATGGCTTAGATGAATTAGGAGAAAGTAATGACGACAACGGAAATGCAATTATAGTTCTTCGTTGCGCTTTCACCGATTTCGGAAATTTACAAAAAGCATTAGAAGATAAAAACATTCATCCCATTAGTGCAGAACTAGAATGGATACCCACTACCACCGTGCCAGTTTCAGATGAGCAAGCAGAAGATATTAGTAAATTAATTGAACGCTTGGAAGAGGACGAAGACGTGAATAAGGTATTCCATAATATGGGGTAGATTTACATCACTTTTTATTTTTTAAATAAAAAAAGTAATGTAAATCTCTCTAATGATTTTTTTTCAAAAAATTGTAAATTTTTCGAAATACCAACACTAGCTTATTATGCGAATTATTCATACCATATTATTAGCAGGCTTTCTTTTACCCACCCTAAAAGATACTAGCCAATTGAAACCCAACTATTATAGCCTTAGTGCAGATTTAAAAATTGCGCCCAATTACTATACCACTAAAACAGGATTTTTTTGTAATACAGAAAGGTCAGTGGAAAAAAGAACAAAGCTGGCTGTAAAATTTAGATTGGGATCGGTAGAACAAACACAGAAATTAGAAGGCTATAATTTATCTAGTAATACACAACATTAGATTAGGCTACTCAGCCATCATTTCATTAATCACATTTATTATTTCCTCGGTATTCGGTTTAGAGAAATAATCTCCATCACTACCAAAGGCAGGACGGTGTGCTTTTGAGCTTAGTGTGCGCGCTGCTACATCTAACCAACGATAACCTCCTTGCAATTCAATGACTTGTTGATACATATAAGCACTTGCGCCCCCTGGCACATCTTCATCTACAAATAAAATTCTATTGGTTTTCTTTAAGGAAGCTAGAATTTGATGATTAATATCAAAAGGTAATAAAGTTTGTACATCAATAATTTCACAATCAATACCCATGGTTAATAATCTAGCGGCTGCATCTTCCACAATTCTTAAAGTAGAACCATAAGAAACAATAGTGACATCCTCCCCTTCTTTTAAAATTTCTGGCTTACCTAATGGCACAGTAAATTCAGTAATATTAGAAGGCATTTTTTCTTTTAACCTGTAACCATTCAAACACTCAATTAATAAAGCAGGGTCGTTCCCTTTTAATAAAGTATTATACATACCTACTGCTTGCACCATATTTCTTGGTACACAAACATACATGCCTCTTAATGCATTGACAATAACTCCCATGGGAGAACCGCTATGAAAAATTCCTTCTAAACGGTGGCCTCTTGTTCTAATAATGACTGGACTACTTTGCAAACCATTGGTGCGGTAATGAATGGTGGCTATATCATCACTTAAAGTTTGAATACCATATAATAAATAATCCAAGTATTGAATTTCAGCAATGGGTCGAAGACCTCGAAGCGCCATACCATGTGCTTGCCCCATGATTGACTGCTCTCTTATACCTGTATCAAAAATTCTATCTATACCATGTTTGTTTTGAAGACCCGCGAAGCCTTGGTTCACATCTCCAATACCCCCCAAGTCTTCTCCAAATGCATAGACCTTAGGATTTTCTTGAAATAACTGATCAAAATAATGATTCAATACTTCATAGCCATTAATGGTTTGAGCCTCCTTTGCATATTCAGCCTCTACTATAGAAACATTGAGTGCACTCTTAGGACCTTCGTTGTATAAATTTTTACTATAAAACGGCGCTTCCGCATCATTGTATTTTGTTAGAAAAGATTTTATCGCAGCAGCATTAGCATGCGTTGGAATTTTTTCCAATATTAAATTAACCGTTCTGAAAATATCTCTTTTTAAAGGCTCTTTACTTTGAACCAAGTCTTGTAATAATGTATTAGCAATATTTAAATCGGTTTCATGTAAACCTTCTTGTACTAATGCAACCGCTTCTTTTATTTTTTCTTTAATCGGAGCAATATATTTTTCCCATGCAGCTAATTTAGAAGCGCGCACTAATTGCTTTGCGGAATTCTCTACTTCTTGCAATACTTCATCGGTAGCTAATTCATTGGCAATAAGCCACTCTCTCATTTGCTTATTACAATCCCAGTTTCTTTCCCAGTCTAATCTTTCTAAAGGCTTGTATCTTTCATGACTACCACTAGTAGAGTGGCCTTGGGGCTGTGTAAGTTCTTGCACATGAAATACAACAGGGGTATGCGTATCCCTAGTGTAACGAATACCTTCTTCAAAG
>CAIJZF010000279.1 GCA_903825095.1 uncultured Bacteroidota bacterium
AAAGTATGATAAAGTGTATGATGGCACTTTCGTACAAATTTCTGATGGAGAAATCATGAATGGATTAGTAGTTGCTTTAACTAAAACAGATGTTGTAGTAAACATTGGTTTTAAAAGTGATGGCTTAGTTTCATTAAATGAATTCCGTGACACCAATGGTGTGAAGACTGGTGATACAGTTGAAGTAATGGTAGTAGAAAAAGAAGACCGCGATGGTAATCTTCACTTAAGCCGTAAGTCTGCTCGTATTTTCCGTGCTTGGGAAAGAATTATGGAAGTACATAAGACTGGTGAAGTAGTTACTGGTTTAGTAACTAGCAAAACAAAAGGTGGTTTAATCGTTGATGTATTTGGTATGGAAACTTTCTTACCAGGTTCTCAAATTGATGTGAAGCCCGTTACAGATTATGATCAATTCGTAGGAAAGACAATGGAGTTTAAAGTTGTTAAGATTAACGAAACAATTAAGAATGCCGTTGTATCTCATAAAGCCTTAATCGAAAGCGATATCGAAGCACAACGTGCAGAGATCATGAGCAAATTAGAGAAAGGTCAAGTATTAGAAGGTGTGGTGAAAAATATCACTGACTTCGGTGCGTTCATGGACTTAGGTGGATTAGATGGTTTATTATATATCACGGATATTTCTTGGGGTAGAATCTCTCACCCAAGTGAGGTGGTTAAATTAGATCAAAAAATTCAAGTGGTTGTATTAGACTTTGATGATGACAAAAAACGTATCAGCTTAGGTTTAAAACAATTAACGCCACACCCTTGGGATGTATTACCACAAGTATTATTAGAAGGTAGTGTTGTAAAAGGTAAAGTAGTAAACATTGAAGACTACGGTGCTTTCTTAGAAATTCAACCAGGTGTTGAAGGTCTTGTACACGTATCTGAAATTACTTGGGCAAACACTCCTATCAATGCAAAAGAATTCTTCAAATTAGGAGATGAGCATGAAGCGAAAGTGGTAACCTTAGATAAAGATGCACGTAAGATGAGCTTGAGTATTAAACAAATGTCTCAAGATCCTTGGAGTTCTATCGACAATAAATTCCCAGAACAAAGCAAACACAAAGGGCTTGTAAAAAATATCACTCCTTACGGTGTGTTTATTGAATTAGAATCAGGCATTGGTGGAATGATTCACATCAGCGACTTAAGCTGGTTGAAGCGTTTCAATCACCCTTCTGAGTATGTAAAAGTGGGAGAGTCTATCGATATTATTATCTTAAATATTGATAAAGAAAATAGAAAACTACAATTAGGACATAAGCAATTAGAAGAAGATCCTTGGAATGCATTAGAGCAAACTTTTGCAATAGGATCTATTCATGATGGTACCATCAGCCGTAAGGATGAAAAAGGTGCGATTGTACAATTGCCACATGGTCTTGAAGGTTTTGCACCTAATCGTCACTTAGCGAAAGAAGATGGCAAACAAGTTCAAGCGGAAGAAACAGCGAAGTTCATGGTGATTGAATTCGATCGCAATGAAAAGCGTATTGTGGTAAGCCATGCTAGAATTTGGGAACAAGCTATCACTGAAGAAAAAGAAGTAGCTAAGAAAGAGATGAAAGTGGAAACTGAGAAGACTAAAAAAGCAGTTAAAACAATCCAGGCTAAAGTGGAGAAATCTACTTTAGGTGACCTAGGTGCTTTAGCTGAGATCAGAGCTAAAATGGATGATGATGCAGCTGGTAAAGAAGCTTAATCTAGTCTAAGTAATTGATATAGCCCCGATTAGCGTTGCTATTCGGGGCTTTTTTTATAATAATCTTAACGCCAGCGCCCCCAAATTGGACGATTTTCGTCATAAATTGAGGATTATTAGTTAATTTTGCATCCCTGTATGAATAGAATATTTGTTGCTTTCTGTCTTGTTTTGGCCTTGTCGTCTTGTACTTCAAAATTCCAAAAAATTTTAAAGAATAAGGATACCGATTATAAGGTAAAAATGGCGGAGAGCTATTTTTTACAAAAAAAATATTCTAATGCACAGCAGCTCTTTGAATCAGTTATACCTTTTGTGAAAGGAACACCTCGCTATGAAGAATTATATTTAAAATTTGCGAACTCGTACTACTTTGATAAGGACTATGAGAATGCAGAAAATTTATTTAAAACTTTTGTGGAGTATTTCCCAAATAGTCCAAGAACGGAAGAAGTGGATTATTTAAGAGCTTATACTTATTTTAAGCGTTCACCAAAAGCAGAATTAGATCAAACCACAACGAATAGAACCATTCAATTAATGCAACAATTTATTGATGGGCACCCTACAAGTGTTAGAGTCAAAGATGCCACTGAAGTAATCGATGCCTCAAGAGCTAAGCTAGAATTGAAAGATTTTAAAACAGCTACCTTGTATTCAGACCTTGCACTTTACAGAGCAGCGGCTATTTCTTATGGTTTATTGTCTGATGGTTATCCTGATTCAAAAAACGCAGATAAGTACAAACTACTTACTTTAAAAGCTTATTATCAATTTGCTGAGAACAGTTTTGTAGATAAGCAAAAAGAGAGATTCGATAAAGTGGTAGCAGAGTATAATGATTTTGTAGACCGTTATAGCGACAGTCCATTAATGGCTGAAGCGAAAAAAATAAAGAAACAAACAGATAATTATTTAAATTTAATAAAATGAGTAAACTAAGAAGAAATATGGGTGCCAACACCCCTTCTGTTGTAGAAACAAAAAGTTTGAAAGCCTTAAAAGCGAAGACAGGTAACTTGTATGAGTCTATCTCTATTATCTCTAAAAGAGCCAATCAAATTAGTATTTCTGTAAGAGAAGAATTGCACAGTAAATTAGAAGAGTTTGCTAGTCATACCGATAGCTTAGAAGAAATTCATGAGAACAAGGAGCAAATTGAAATCTCTAAGGCTTATGAGCGTATGCCGAATCCTGCTATTTTAGCCACTGCTGAATTTATCGATGACAAAATATATTACCGTAAAAACGAAGAAAGCGATTTATTCCGCTAGTACTTGCTTTTACAAAATTAAAACGTCCCATACTATTGAGGTATCGGGACGTTTTTGTATTTTAGGGTTAATTAGGTAGACTATGTATAAGAAATTATTATTGACCGTTTTTATATTTACAATTTTTGCCCCGTCATTGAGTGCGCAAGAATTGGCTGCTTCTATTACTATACAATCTAGTAAAGTAGACAACCAAGTCGATTCTAAAATATTCCCTCAATTACAAGCTCAACTAAAAGATTTTATCAATCAGCGTAAATGGTCCAACGACGCATTTTCCAATGAAGAGAAAATTGATTGTAGCTTTTATATTACTATTGAATCGGTGGCTGGCCCAAATGTGTACGATGCCAAATTAAGTATTGTTTCCAATAGACCTGTTCATAATGCTAGTTATAGCAGCGCTGTTTTAAATATGCAGGATGCTAAATTTACTTTTAAATATCAGCTCTCTCAGCCTATTGAATTTAATGAAAATAGAATTCAAGGAGCCGACCCTTTAGAGTCGAATTTAACTGCTACACTTGCTTATTATATTTATATTATTTTAGGTCTAGATTATGATTCCTTTGCGCCAAAGGCCGGCATGCCTTATTTTAATAAAGCACTCAATATAGTTTTCAATGCGCCAGAGGGCAGTGGTATTAATGGCTGGAAAAGCTACGATGGCCAAAGAAATAGATACATTTTAATAGATAACTTAACCAAGAGTGGAAACGACAAAGTACATGATATTATCTATAGTTATTATAGAGAAGGTTTAGATCAAATGGCAGACAAGCCAGAACTGGCTAAGAGTAATATCTTAAATGCTTTAATGAATTTACAAGAGATGAATGAGGGGGCTGTGAGTGGAATGCTTATTCCTATCATCATGCAGGCTAAATTTTCTGAAATAGTAGGTATTTTTAATAAATCGGATAAGACCACCAGAAAACAACTACTGACTACTTTATCTTTATTAGACATAGCCAATATTAATAAGTATAAAGAGAAACTAGAATGAAAAAGTTAATCATACTGTCTTGCATTATACTGGGCTGTTCAACTCCAGCAGCCAAGGATAAACGCGTTGATATGAAAACCATGCAAACAGTGGTTTGGCAGTTAATGCAGGCCGATGAGTATTATACTAGGGTGTCTGTGGTAGACAGCACTTGGAAAGCTGACAAAAAAAACATTGAATTTTACCAGCAAATATTCGATTTAAATAAGGTAGACAGGGTGGAGTTTTACAATACCATCGATTATCTACAAAGACATCCCATTGAATTCAAAGAATTAATGGATTCGGTCAATGAGCTTTCGAAAAGAGAAAAAAAATAATATAATAACATAGGCATTAAACTAGAATTCAGTAAAGAATTTTACTTTTGTGTCCTTAGCATTAAAACAATAAAAATACAATAAACATGAACAATTTAATGGGTAAACCAGCACCGGCATTTACACTTTTTGATACAGAGAAAAAAGCGGTAAACTTAGCAGACTATAAAGGTAAAAATGTAGTCGTATTATTTTTCCCTTTAGCATTTACAGGCGTTTGTACTGCTGAATTATGTAGCATCAGAGATAATATCGGAACTTACAATACTGCTAATGCAGTGGTATTAGGTATTTCTGTAGACTCTTTATTTACTTTAGGTAAATTCAAAGAAGAGCAAAAATTAAATTTCTCTTTATTGAGCGATTTTAATAAAACAGCAATTGCTGATTATGGTGTGAAGTACGATGTATTCCCTGCTTTTGAAATGCAAGGTGTAAGTAAGCGTGCAGCATTTGTAGTAGACAAAGACGGTATTATTCAATATGAAGAAATTTGTGCTACACCTGGCGACTTACCTAATTTTGAAGCCATTCAAACTACTTTGAATAAATTGAACTGAAACGTCGCTGCATGTTAATTTTTATAGAATATAAAATTAACATTCCGCTCTCTTATAATTTTAAAAAAGGGTCCCAATACATTGGGACCCTTTTTGCTTCGTGTAAATTCGAGTAATTTTTTATAGAATATAAAATTAATTATAATAGTATTCATTTCTATCGATCACAAACTTCTACAATCAAAAACTTTAAGTAGTGTGTATTTTCCATACCCCATATAATAGGGTGGTCACTTGACTGTGACTGATAAGTCACTTGACGAATTCTTTTCTT
>CAIJZF010000280.1 GCA_903825095.1 uncultured Bacteroidota bacterium
TGTCTTATCTTTGCAATGAATAAAACAAGATTCTATGTTAACAAATATTGTCATTTTCTTTTGGATACTTTCATCTATCTACTGCTTGTATAAATTATTTAAAAGATCGAAATTAACCTCTCTTGACGGGGTCATTGGGTATTCACCCGGCTTAGAGGTAATCATGGTATTGGTCTTAGGGCCTTTATTAGCGGTTATTGATATCTCCTTAACTTGGATTAATATTTACAAAGACGCCGAAGAAGCAAGAAGAAGAAACGATAAATAAGAAAATTCATCGCATAAAAAAGCCCCCCGATCATTCGAGGGGCTTTTTTTATTCTTATATAGAATTACAAACGAGTGTATTTCTCGATAGAAGTTGTTTTAGAAGCTTCATCATAGATTTCTTGCATGTACTCATCTTTTCCAATGAATGTAATTTTAACTTTCATAGTCAATCCTACAATAGGAGCATAATTTGAAGTAATAACAGCTTCACTTGATGCACCATTTGCATAGGTATATGAACCATATCCAAAAGCATTGGTGTATTTAGTCATAGTTGAATCTGTTGGAACTCTTTGTGCCCATATAAAATGTCCATCTTGGTAAGCTTTATATTGAACAGCATTATATTTCGCTATATCTATATTAGTAGTATCTGTTCCAGTTACAGACATTCTAGCTGTTTGTTTCCATAAACCATCTAATTCAGAAGTCGCACCAGCAGTTACTTTAGAATAAGTTTCGTTTAATTTGTAAGTAACCCCATTCATTACTAAAGCTGCAATATCTTGAACATATCCATTTTCAGTTTTAGTAATATTTAATGTAAAGTTAGCAGCTGAATCACTTCCACCGCCACTATACACATTCGTTTCAGTAATAGTATTTCCTTCTTTTTTGTAAGAACCTACTCCAAAAGATACAGTAGAATCTCCGTTTAATTTTGCAAATACATAATGTGTCGCTGTGTAAATTTTAAATTGGTTAGGGCTGTTTTCAACAGTGTCCTTGGTACCATCGTTGGTAACGGCTTTTTCCATTTTGTACACACCCGCTTGAGTTTCCTCCGTCTTAGGAGCGCTACAAGCTGTAGTTAATAAAACAATCGCCGTTAGGGCATAAAGAATTTTTTTCATCTGGTTTGTTTTTGGTTTAAATTATTAAAATGTATAGTTCTTGTCTTAATTAATCTACTGTATAAAACTTTCTATACAATTGGCCTGTAATAAAAACAGCATTGTTGTCTTTATTCTTAGCGCCCCATGCTTTAAACTTAGCATGATCGTGAATGGCTTTATAAGCTTGTTCAGAAGTCCAATGACCAATGGTACAGCTTCTATAAGTGGAAGTAGTATCTGATTCATTTACTTTCATGTAAGTATAATAGTTATTCGGAAAACCTATTTCAATCATGATTGCATTGATTTCTTTTAAACTAGCGATATAGGTTTTTTCTACAGCTGCATTTTTAACATCATAAAAATGTACAGAGTTAATAGCTTTTTGAGCAGAAGCTGTTAGGTTGAATCCAATTACAGCTATCATTAATAAGAAGATGGTTTTTTTCATTTGGTTGATTTTTAATGAGTTAACAAATTAATGTAAAATTTTAATAGTTAAAATTACTTAAACAGGATTTAAAAATAAGGTATTTTACTTTCTTTTCAACACTTAAATGGCTTATATTAGTGTAACCAAAAAATAATAAATGAAAAAGATTTTACTTTCTTTAGTTATTGTAGCTGCCTTAGTAGCTTGTAATAACAGTACTGCGGTAAAAACAACTGCTGCAGAAGAAGCCTACACCAAGAATTTAGCAACTGCTCAAGCATTTTTTGCCGCATTCGCTGCTAAAGATTCTGTTAAAATGGCTTCTTATGTTACAGATAATTTTATGTGGTCTCCGCCAGCGGTTGGACAAGATTCATTGTCTAAAGATGTATGGTATGCTCAAATGCAAGTATTTATGACCACTTTTAATGACATTACCTTTACTAACCCGCTTTGGAGAAAAGGAGTAGATAATGATAACAATTTAGATGGTAGTGTTAGAGTATATGGGTTATGGAATTCAAAATTTGCAAGTAGTGGAAAAACTGGTTTATTAAAATACTACTCTACATTTGAATTTGATAAAGACGGAAAAATTGCAACGCAACAAGAATTTTATAATGCAGCAGATTTAGCTATAGAGCATTAATATATTTTTACTTGATATAAAAAGACCCATAGAATTTATTTCTGTGGGTCTTTTTTATTAACTTCAAGTAGTATTCAATTCATTATTTAAATTTTATAAAATGAAAGCCTTCTTATTAAAAATTGCTTTAGTTTCTATGGTATTTTTTTTATGCTATAAGTCGGAGGCCCAATCCAAAGAAATTTTTGATATCGTATTAGCAGGAGGTCGTGTCATTGACCCTGAAACTAAATTAGATGCCGTTAGAAATATTGGAATTCTAAATGGGCGTATCGCATCCATAAGTACAAATGCATTAGTAGGTAAGGAACTTATTGATGTTAAAGGTTTGGTCGTAGCGCCCGGTTTTATAGATATGCATGTTCACGGAAGAAGCAATCAAGAACAAGAGTTTCAATTACATGATGGGCTCACTACCACTTTAGAATTAGAATGGGGTGTTGAAAATATTGAGCAGTGGTATGCCTCTAGAAATACAAAAGCAATTATTAATTATGGAGCAAGTGTATGTTGGCCTTTTGAAAGATTTAAGGCCATGGAAAAATATAAAGATGCTACGAAACTAATGATGGAAAATACTATTAAGGGTAATAGTTCATTAGAAGGTCTTTTTAATGCAATTGGTGGTTCTTATAAAGACAAATTAACCAAAGAGGAATCAAACAAGATGTTAATGAACATTAATAAATCATTAGCAGAAGGCGGCATTGGTATAGGTATACCTATTGGATATTTACCTAAAACAAACCCTGAAGAATTATATGAGGTATATAAGTTTGCTGGTGAAAAGCAAGTATTGTTATTCTCACATTTAAGAGAGCCCAATATGCTTTCATTTCAAGAAGCCATTGCCAATGCTACTTTAACAGGAGCGCCACTTCATATAGTACATATAAATAGTATGGCTTTGGGTCATATGCAAATGGCATTAGACATGATAGAGGCTGCTAAAAAAAGAGGCGTAAATATCTCCACTGAAATGTATCCCTACACTGCAGGTTCTACCTTAATACAATCTGCCATATTTAATGAAGGCTGGCAAGAAAAACTTGATATGACTTACAAAGATTTACAATGGGTATTAACAGGTGAAAGACTCACTAAAGAAACATTCGATAAATATAGACAAACTGGCGGCGCGGTTATAATACATAATATGCAACCTGAATGGTTGAAATTAGGAATGGAAAACCCTGCAGTAATAATAGCTTCTGATGGTATGCCTTATAGTGCATTAGCGCATCCAAGAACTGCGGGTACATTTTCAAGAGTCTTAGGAAAATATGTAAGAGAAGATAAAGTGATAGATTTAAATACCGCCATCGCCAAAATTACATTGCTTCCTGCTAAAAGATTAGAATCTATTGCACCATCGATGCTGCATAAGGGTAGAATACAAGTGGGTGCCGATGCAGATATCACCATTTTTAATGCAGATAAAATAATTGATAAGGCTAGCTTTGAAAAAGGACTGGCCTTTTCTGAGGGCGTAGAATTTGTAATAGTAAACGGGACCCTTGTTTTAAAAAATGGCAAAACCTTAGCAGGTATTTTTCCAGGAAAGGCAGTAGTTGGGAAGTTTAAAAAATAGAAGCTTTATTTTATTTCTTCATCATTGGCTGAAACCCAGACTTAGATAGGTCTTCAAAAAGCTTTTTTACTTTTTCAATGCCGCTTATATCATTCATATCAAAATAGTAATAAACTTCTTCATCTACTTTATGAATGGCGTTCTCTTGTATAGCGCCTTGTGATTTATATTCTGCAATCACCCAGTCTGCCACAATCTTATAACTTAGTTTATCATTCTCTGCAAACTTATAGGCCCTGTTTAATCTAAAGTGTGGGGCTGTTGCATTTATTTTAGTTTCTGGAAAACCAGATAGCATGGTAAATTCATTATCCTTATTCCCGTTCATCTTGGTACTTCCTGCAATAATAATAGGTTTATTAGGTCCCTTGAAACGCTTGACAGCTCTCAGTCCCATTAAAACAGCTGTTTTATGATGGCCATGTTGTCCTACTTCTGGTAGTAGTGTAAAAACAAAATCATATCCTCGTTCCGCAAGTAAAATATCTAATCTTTTTTCAACATAGGGAATATCCCAATTTTTTCCAGAAATATATGGTTCAATATTAGTAGAGTAAAAATCATCAGGCTGTTCCATGAAATAAATATTACGAATGCCCATAATTTTAGCTGCATTTATAATTTCTTGCTTTCTAATCATAGGAAGATGTGTTCTTGCGACAATAGAATCGGTAA
>CAIJZF010000281.1 GCA_903825095.1 uncultured Bacteroidota bacterium
CTGCCTCCTTGGGTGTTTTCTCCTGGCTTCACCAACAAGCCTTTTACATCTTTTAATAAGGCCCCTTTAAAAAACAAGAGACCACAATATTCTTTAAACCCTTGAATAATAATAATATTAGAATTTTCAAAAGCATAACAAGGCTTGCCCCATTTTAATTCCTCGGTAAGTGGAAATTCGTGCAAAATGGCCCTTAAAGCTTCCATTTCTGCTTTCCAAGTTTTTAGTTTGCTAATGTAAGCATCTACTTTTTTATTCATATGAAATTGAATGAATATAAATTTAATAGAAAAAATAATAATATTCAATCAATGCACCCTTTATTTAGTAATTTAGGTACTTAATAAAAACCGTATGAAAAATATTTACTTGATTTGTTTTATGCTGTTGGCAAGTGCTGAAATGGTCACTGCACAAACTACTGCACTAGCAACTGCTACAACCACTAATACTGCTGCAGCAGCACCTGCGCCAAGAATGAGAAGAAATATGGATCAACCCGATCCTAATGCCCCTGCCACTAAGTACGATTACCGTGATGCCTTTGCACCATTTTTTTATACAAAAAACGGCAATGAGTACCGAGCAGCTTCAGGAGAGCCTGGACCAAAGTACTGGCAAAACCGAGCCGATTATTTATTAGATGTTAAGTTGAACGAAGCAACGAATGAAATAGCGGGTACTGAAATTTTAACTTATACCAATAACAGCCCATTAAAATTAAATTTTATATGGATGCAGTTAGATCAAAATTTATTTAAAAAAGATTCAAGAGGTTCTGCTATTGTTCCTTTAAATGGAAGTAGAAATGGAGGAGGCGGACAAGAATTTGACGCAGGCTATAAAATAAAATCTGTTAAAATACTAACTGGGGCTAAGAATGAAAAAGCAACGCCAGTTGAATATTTAATAGAAGACACGCGCATGCAATTATTTTTACCCAAAGAACTTGCAGCGAATGGCGCCAATATTAAAATACAAATTGAATATTCTTTTATCTCTCCCGATTATGGATCGGATAGAATGGGTATTTATAAAGCAAAGAATGGTAAAGTATTTACAGTAGCACAGTGGTTCCCAAGAGTGGCTGTATTTGATGATATTGTTGGATGGAATACTATTCCGTATACTGGTCCTGGTGAATTTTATTTAGAATATGGCGATTTAGATATTTCTATAACTACGCCAAGTTCAATGATAGTAGTGAGCTCTGGTGAATTATTAAATGCATCTGAAGTGTATACAGCAGAACAATTAAAAAGATGGACTGCAGCTGCAGCATCAGACAAAACAGTAATTATTCGTTCTGCTCAAGAAGTAACAGATGCTAATTCAAGACCTAAAAATAAAGCGGAATTAAAATGGCATTTTAAAATTAAAAATGCAAGAGATGCTGCATGGGCTGCGTCTTCTTCTTTTATTATCGATGCTGCTAAAATAAATTTCCCTTCTGGTAGAAAAGGCTTGGCCATTTCTGCTTATCCTTTAGAAAGCAATGGATATAAAGCTTGGGGTAGGTCTACAGAATATGTAAAAAGCACTATTGAGTATTATTCTAATAAATGGTATGAGTTTCCTTATCCTGCAGCAACAGCAGTAGCAGGCACGCCAGGTGGTATGGAGTATCCAGGCATTGTATTTTGCGGTGCAAGGGCTAGTCAAGGAGGTTTATGGGGTGTGAATGATCATGAATTCGGTCACACATGGTTTCCAATGATAGTGGGTTCTAATGAAAGACTATATGGTTGGATGGATGAAGGATTTAATACTTTTATTAATAGTTTATCTTCTGCAAATTTTAATAACGGAGAGTATAAAAGTAAAAATCCGCAAGATAAAAATAGAATTGGTGCCATGTATACCGCACCAGGCCTAGAACCTATTTTAACTTATGTAGATAATTACAAAGAAAGAAACAATGGAACATTGTCTTATAGCAAACCAGGAGAAGGCTTAACATTATTGAGAGATGTTATTTTAGGAGAAGATCGTTTTGATCGCGCTTTAAGAGCTTATATTAATAGATGGGCTTACAAACATCCTACACCCGATGATTTCTTTCATACTATTGAGAATGTAGGAGGTGAAAGTTTACAATGGTTTTGGAGAGGCTGGTTTGCAAATAATTGGCGTTTAGATGTAGCAGTGAGAAGCGTTAAGTATAACGATAGTACCAATTTTTCAAAAGGAGCTATAATTACTTTAGACAATCTTGAAAAAATGGCTATGCCTGTTATACTAGAAGTAAAAACAGTAAGTGGTAAAACAGAGCGTATAAAACTTCCTGTAGAAATATGGGAGCGTAATGTAGCTTGGAGTTTTAGATATCCTTGTACAGAGGAAATTGAATCGGTTAGCTATGATCCAGATAAAGTGTTACCGGATTATAACCCATCTAATAATATTTGGAAACGAAATAAATAGTACAGAAAATACAAAATCCCAACAATTTATTTTGTTGGGATTTTTTTTGTCTTTTATTTAAATTGAAATAAAACTGGAATTAAAAAAGCCACTAGGCCAGTCCATATAGCATATACAGGCAAGTAGCTTGCAATACTTTTTTCTATAGCTTCTATGGCTGCATTTTTAAAACTGGCTAAAAATAGTTTATAGCATACTAATACTAAATTAATAAATATTAAAAGGTTGCCTCCAAGTACTGCAATTCTATTGGGAGATATACCAAATTCAATTAAACGAAAGCTAATAGCAGCAAGTGCTATAGAGTTTACGATAATAGTTAAAACCGATAAACCAAATAACATTATTAAATTAAATTTACTTTTAGCATTTTTCCCGGCTTCCGCTACAGAAAATAAAATTAAGGCCATCACACCCATTAATAATACATTAAATAATAAAAGTAAATTTCGGTCCTGGTATGGATACTTTTTGGTGTAAATCATGGCTAGTAAATAAATAAACAAATTAACACAAACCAAGGGTGTAAATATTTTGGCAATAATAGGAGATACCTTATTAATTAATTGAGCATTGGTTTGAATTAAATACGTAGCGACTACAGGTATTGCGGCTAAACCCCAAACCATTATGTTTTGAGAATAAAATTCTTCAATATTAATACCTATTAAACCAAATAAATTAATAGTGATAGCTGAAAATAAAACAGTAGATAATAATAAAATACCAGACATTACTACTAGGTCGCCATTATAACGCAAAAAACTAATTCTACTTTGATTACTGTTTACATGCTCTCCCAAAAATGCATAACCAAAAATAGCCCATAAAAATATAGGCATATGAATAAATGATAATGAAATGCTGCTGCTATTAGTAGTATTAGGAAGTAGGTTTATATAAATAGCAGCTATTAAAGTTGCTATCAAAGGTAATAGCCACTGCTTGAATGCTAATTTTTGTTTCCATATAAAATAACTGCTTAATACTGGAAACACTATGAATGAAATATTTCTTGGAAAAAACCTTTCTTTATCTATGCCAGAAAAATTAGGAATATTGGCAATTAGCCCTGCAATTAAGGCAAAGACAATCACTATTATAATTTCGTTTTTAGATCCTATAGCTTGCTTCTCATTTTCAAAATTCAGCCTTTCATGCCAGAAGCTTAGGCTGTGATTCTCTTGATGCCCAGGATAAATTTGGTTAAACTCTTTTTTAAAACTTGCTTTATTATCTCTGTATAATTTTTCAAGTTGCTTAGGGTTGTCTAAATTATTGAGTATTTCGTTTTTCATTGTATTATTTATGGAGGTGTATTATATTAACCTTTTACTGCAAATGGCATTAATAAGTTGCCTGATTTATAAAATGCAATTTAATTCATATTTACCCTATGAACAGCATACTTCAAACAGAAAGACTAAGGCTTAGGCCCTGGGAAACCAAGGACCTGCTTGACTGTATTGAAATGAATTTAGATACAGAGGTAATGAAATACTTCCCTGCTATTTTAACCAAAGAACAAACCATAGAATTTTATGATCGTGTACAGAAACATTTTTTAGAGCATGGTTTTGGTTTGTATGTAGTTGAAAATACGAGCACCAAGGAATTTCTAGGATATACGGGTTTTATGATTGCCAATTTTGTTGCTAGTTTCACCCCTTGCGTAGAAATTGGATGGCGATTTAAAAAACAATACTGGGGTAAGGGCTATGCAACAGAAGCTGCTAAGGCTTGTCTTAACTATGGCTTTGATACATTAGGGTTTGATAAAATTTATTCTTTCACAGCTACCCCTAATTTAAAGTCTGAAAATGTAATGAAAAGAATTGGTATGCATAAGACAGGCACATTCAGTCATCCAAAAATAGATAAAGAACATAAACTTAATTTGCATGTTATTTATGAAATTGAGAAGAACTTATAAGAAGAGCATATTATTGTAATTAATAATAAGGGTCTTGAATAAAAATTAACAAGAACAAAAAAATGGAAAATAAATATTTGAAAGGGGTGCATCATATTGCTATTATTTGCTCGAATTATGAAAAGTCGAAAGACTTTTATACCAATACATTAGGCTTATCAATACTAAGAGAGGTATATAGAGAACAAAGACAGTCTTATAAATTAGATCTTGCCTTGAATGATAATTATATTATTGAGCTATTTTCTTTCCCCAACCCGCCTGCCAGGCCCTCTAGGCCGGAGTCTACTGGCTTAAGGCATTTAGCTTTTTCAGTTAATAATATTGAAGAATCGGTTGCAGCCTTAATGGCTAAAGGGGTTGAATTAGAGCCCATTAGAATAGATGAATTTACTAATAAGCAATTCACCTTCTTTGCCGACCCTGACGGCCTACCTATAGAATTATATGAACTAGGGTAGCCTTTGTTATTTTGATATAAATTCCTATCTTTAAGAAATCAAAAAATTAACAAAAACCAAATCAATGAAAAAATTACTATCGGTTATTTTTATTTCTACTATGCTATTTGCATGTAATAATGAAGCTGCAAAAAAAGAGCAATTAGAAAATGCTAATGTAAAATTTTATGACAATGTATGGGATGTTGTCATTAATAAAGGCAATGTAAACTTTTTAGATACAGCTTATGCTGCAGATGTAGTTTTACATACTGTTCCTGAGATTAAAGGAAAGGATAGTGCAAAAGCTTACTATGCTAACTATGTAACCGGTTTCAGCAATAGAGAATTTATTGTAAAAGAAATTTTTGCTAAAGGTAATAGAGTTGTAAAATACTGGCAGTTCAAAGGTACACATACTGGTCCTTTCTTTGGTATACCAGCAACTGGTAAAACAGTAGATGTAATTGGTTGTACTATTGCTACAGTAGTTGATGGTAAAATTACAGAAGAGCAAGACTTCTTCGATAACTATGAATTCTTAAGACAAATTGGACTTGTAAAATAATTTACATTTAGTTATTATACTAAAAAGGCCCCCCGAGTATCGGGGGGCCTTTTTTATGCAGCAATCTAAAGCTACTTAGCAAGCTTAAAAAATTTGTTTACTGAGCAATTAAATTTTTATATAAACTGTTGACTGTATTTTTCATAAAAGCGTTAAAGCCATTGTCATATACTGGGTTACAGCCATTGCTAATTACCACAATACCGAACTTTTCATTTGGCTCAAAAAACATAGTACTATATAAGCCATAAGCAGAGCCTGTATGGCCTGTTAAGGTTTTGCCTTCAATTAATTTATCTGTTTTCAAAATAGCTAGGCCATAATTCTCATCTGACGATAATGGAGTTTGTATAGTTCTCGCGCTTCTTTTACTAATAATTCTTTTTCCATTGGCCTTACCTAAATTCATATGCATCATCATATATTTTGCTAAATCGGTAGCAGAAATTTTCATACCCCCTGTAGGAGAAAAAATAGGCGTGGTCTTTCCCATTGCATAATCTGCAATTTCTTTCGACCTTGGCGCATAAGCATTGGGAGAGTTTGTAAATTTTGCAGTCTCTTTATTGAATTCATAAATAGTTGCAAAACGATTTTTATCTAAAGAGTCAACACAGTAGCCTCCATAAATATCTAAAGGGTCTAAGACATGATGCTTTACATATTGGTCAAATCTTTCTCCTGAATATTTTTCTATAATGGCGCCTGTCATATTGTAATTTAAATTACAATACATATAGCCAGTACCCGGTGCATAGTTATTATAGCATTTTGCATAGTCGGGATTCGTAGCGGGGTTAATGGAATCTAATGAAAAATAACCCTGGCTATCATTAATAGAAGAACGGTGTGATAATAACATTTTTAAAGTAATCACTTTATCTGGAAATTTTGGATTTCTTAAAGGGAATCCGATTAAATTACTGGCGTCGTCTTCTAAAGAAAGTTTTTTTGCCTGAACTAATTGCATAATGGATGTAGCAGAAAACGATTTTGAAATGGAGGCTATTCTAAAAATGCAGTCGTCGGTGAGAGGCGTATTAGTTTCTATATTTTTTAATCCAAATGAATGAGTGTAAATTATTTTATTATTTTTCACCACTGCAACCGATACACCTACCACATTGGTTTGACTCATGATTGCAAGAATGCTTGCTTCCGCTTCTGCTTCTTGTGCCCTAGTAAAAATGGGCGTTAAGAAAGAGATAAAACAGGCAGTAATTATTAAAATGACCTTGGTTTTTTTCATAGGAATAAAATTAATGAATTAAGTTTGTTACTACTAAGATACATTCAAACTTACAAACGTTTCAACTTGAATAAATATGATTAAAAGTATTGCTATAGATATGGACAATGTCATTGCCGACATTGAAACCCATTTAGTGAATTTGTACGAGAAAGAGTATAAGGTGAAGATAGACAGAGACGCTTTATTGGGTGTTTCTGAAGACGAGGCCTTTCCCGATAAAACAGCTGCTAGACGCTTTATTCATACTCCTGGTTTTTTCAGAACAGTACCTCTTATGCCGGGTGCCTTGGAAGCTTTAGAAATTTTAAGAAAAAAATATGAAATATATATAGTATCGGCGGCTACTGAGTTTCCTTTATCGCTTGCTGAAAAACATGCATGGCTGGCCGAGTACTTCCCTTTTATTAGCTGGAAGAATATGATTTTTTGTGGCAGCAAGGCGGTAATTAAAACCGACTATATGATTGATGATCATTGCAAAAATTTGGATTACTGTATAGGTAAACCTATTTTATA
>CAIJZF010000282.1 GCA_903825095.1 uncultured Bacteroidota bacterium
AAGACTTGCAGTATATAATGGCCTTTTAAGGTCAAAATTATATCTTATCTTCATACAAAGAAATAACCCCTTTATGGAGAAATACGGAAAAATTTTATTGATTGTGATGCCCATTTTTTTTATGATGATTCTTATAGAAAAGTGGTATGGTTGGTATATTAAAAAAGAACGAACCCATTCCATGGATACAGTCAGTAGTTTAAGTTCTGCTATTACCATGGTCATTAAAAATGTCTTGGGTTTAAGTTTCACCATATTAAGCTATAAATGGATTGAAGAAAGAGTAGCTCTTACACATATTACTACCACTTGGCTTACTTATGTGATTGCCTTTGTCAGCTTAGACTTTTCACATTATTGGATTCACAGAATAGACCATAAAATAAATTTCTTCTGGAACAGTCATATTGTACACCATAGCAGTGAAGAATTTGATTTAGCCTGTGCCGTTAGACAACCTATTTCTTCTTTCGTAAAAATATTTTCTTTATTCTTACTTCCTGCTGCATTATTAGGTATATCGCCACTTGTGATTGCTACTGTTACTCCTATTCAATTTTTTGCTCAATTCTGGTACCATACACGTTATATTAATAGAATGGGCTTTTTAGAATACATATTGGTAACCCCTTCGCACCATAGAGTGCACCATGCTTTTAATAAAGAGTACATGGATAAAAATATGGCTCAAATATTTATTATTTGGGATAAACTATTTGGTACTTTTCAAGAAGAACTGCCCCATGTAGTTCCTGTATATGGCATTACGCGCCCTATGCGTACTTGGAATCCTATAAAAATTAATTTTGTGCATATGTGGTTACTTATAAAAGATGCATGGAGAACCAATGATATCAGGGCTAAATTTCAAGTTTGGTTTAAACCTACTGGCTGGAGACCTGCCGATGTAGAAGCAAATAGTCCCGTCTTTAAAATTGAGGATGTATATCATTTTGATAAATATCAAACTAAAAGGTCAAACCCTTTTTACGCATGGGTATGGTTACAAATTGTGCTTATATTTATTATAGTAGCTTACTTATTAGGTAATATTGCAAGTATTGGAGTGCCCAACATATTTATTTACGGAGCCTTTGTCTATGTTTATATTTATGCCTTAACCGATTTTATGGATGGCAATGCCTCTTCTCTTTTTTGGGAGATAGCAAAATCAATTTTTGGAATTAGCCTTATTATTGTTTTAGGAGATTGGTTTGGTGCAGATAAATACTACCCCCTATTAAGCAAGTTAATGATTGCCTATTTTATATTGTCGGTAGCTATTACCTACATGCTTCAAAAAAAGAATAAAGTTTTAATTACAATAATTTAAAAACATACAATATATCATGACTTCAATTGTAACCTATGATGCCAATTTAAGAACTACTTGTGTGCATTTGCAAAGTGGCTCCGATATTCAAACCGACGCACCTACCGATAATAAAGGCAAGGGAGAAAGATTTTCACCCACCGATTTAATTGCTACAGGCCTTGGTGCTTGTATGATTACTAC
>CAIJZF010000283.1 GCA_903825095.1 uncultured Bacteroidota bacterium
AATATTAAATCTTCTCAGTTAACAAGTACAGAATTTGGATTTGATATTAAGTTCTTAAAAAACCGTATTGGTTTAGCGGCAACTTATTTTAATAATATTAACGGACCTGGTATTAGAAACTTCCCAATTTCTCAAACAACAGGAATTACAGGATTTACAACGAATGCCATTAAAACTCAAATCAAAGGAGCTGAGTTCTCTTTAACGGGTTCTCCAATTAGAAATGAAAAAGGGTTGAATTGGGATGTAATGGTGAACTTATCAACTTTCACTGAAACCTATAAAGAATTGCCTTCTAACTTTGAATCTTATCAGTTTCACCAAGGTGATAGAGTAGATAAAATATATTCAGGAGTAACAGCAAAAACTGCAGATGGACAAGTAATCAATAATAGCGCTGGATATCCGGTGTATTTGCCAAAAGCGCAATATGTAGGGAATGCAGATGCTGATTGGAGCTGGTCGATTTACAACAAGTTTAATTACAAGGCCTTTACTTTCTCTTTCCAATTTGATGGAAAAGTTGGCGGTATAGTTCAAGACCGTGTAATGAGAAAAGGAATTGAAGGTGGTTCTAATATTTTTACTGCAGAAGGTGCGGTGGGTGAAGCAAGAGCCTATGAAGCGGCGCATTATAATGATCCTGGTTTTAAAGGAACTTATGTAGGTGAGGGTGTTCAAATTTCAAATGGTCAAGCCATCAAATTTGACCCAGTAACAGGGGTAATTACCAATTTAAGCTCTTTGCAGTTTGCAAAAAATACAGGCGTTGCCAAATACATTCAGGATTACGTTAGTAGTTTCTTTAATGACTTTGAACATACTTCTGTTTCTAAAACTTATGGAAAATTGCGTGAGGTGGTTATTACTTATTCATTACCTCAAAAATTCATCAAAAAGAATTCATTTATTTCTAAAGTAGATGTTTCATTAGTAGGACGTAACTTATTATACTTCTTCCCAGATCGTTTCAAGGATATGGATATTGATCAATATTCTGGACGTACTTATTATAGCGGAAATAGTAAAGAATATAACTTGCAAACACCTACTACGCGCAGTTATGGAATTAATTTAAACATTGTTTTCTAAAACGCAAACAATTTAATTAAACATCAAACAAAAGATTATGAAAACAAATAGAATTATTGGACTACTTATTTTAGTGATCACTTTCACAGTAAGTAGTTGTACAAAAACTTTCGAAAAATATACGGAAAACCCGAATCAACCTACTTCGGTGCCTGCATATCTTTTATTAAGACAAATTGAAAATAACCTAATGGTTTTTCCAGCAGGGGATGAAGATAAATTTGGTCAGTACACCTTGTCTACTTATACCTATTATGGTACCAATGAATATTGGAATGGTAGTGCCGACTTGAATTACAATAATTTACAGAATGTATTGGCCATGGAAAAAGAAGCCGCAAAAGCTTCTACCAATGCATCTGATGTTACACCCTATGGTGCTTTAGGTAAATTTTTCAAGGCGTATATCTTCTATAATATGACCATGAAAGTGGGAGATTTGCCAATGACCGAAGCAATGAAAGGTTTAGCTAACCCTACACCAAAGTATGATTCACAAAAACAAATATTTATTAATTGTTTACAATTATTAGAGGAATCTAATACTCAATTGTCACAATTAATTGCTTCTGCAAATACTTCAATTTTAGGAGATTTTTATTTTCAAGAGAAAATATCTGGTGGAAGTGATGGTTTAACCACTTTGAAAAAATGGCAAAAAGTAGTGAATACTTTCAAATTACGTATGTTGATTAACTTAAGTAAAAAATCAACAGATGCAGATTTAAATATCAAACAAAAATTTGCAGATGTAATTAGTAATCCTACTAAATACCCTATCATGACAGATATGAGTGATAACTGGGAGTATGTTTACAACGACGCTTATAACCAATATCCAAACAATAAAGACAACTATGGTTTTGATGCCTTACGTTTATGTGTAGCAGCAACTTGGTTAAATACTTTAAGCAGTTTAAATGACTTAAGAGCAATGAAGGTGGCTGATCCAGCCCGTGGCTTGGGTTTTTCTGATACTTCTTATAAGTCTTTTGTAGGTGGTGCAAATGGAGATGATATGAGTAAGTTAGGTGGTAACATAGTAGCATTTAAAATTTCACCTATCGGAAGAAAAAGATATTATGATGGCTACAAAGGAGAAAACACATTTATTGTAGGTTACCCTGAAATGTGTTTAAATATCGCAGAAGCCATTAACCGTGGTTGGATAACTGGCTCAGCTGATACTTACTATCAAAAAGGAGTAAAAGCTATGTTTGCTTTTTATGGAGTTGTAGATGGTGCAAATACCGTTTCTTTCTTAAAAGGAACTGCACCTGGTGAATATGTTAACTACACAGTTAATTTTAGTTATACTGATTATTTTAACCAAACAGCCGTTAAATATGCGGGTGACAATGCTACTGGTTTAAATCAAATCTTAACTCAACGCTATTTAAGTTTAGCACGTAACTCTGGATATGAAGGGTATTACCAATGGAGAAGAACTGGTGTTCCTGCATTTAGTGCTGGTGCTGGAACAGGAAATAGTGGTATTATTCCATTGCGTTTTCAATATCCTTCTTCTGAAATTTCTACTAACAAGGATAATAATGCAGCAGCTGTTGCATCACAATTTGGTGGTAAAGATGATATTAATGCAGCAATGTGGATTATTAAATAAAGTACTTATATAAACGGGGGTTTATATGGTTTTATAGCAAGCAATCGTAAAGAAAGAGTCCCGATGTATCGGGACTCTTTCTTAATTTTAGTATAATTCAATAATATTGAAAAAAGAAAAAATTAATAGCTTTTTAATTTCTGTTTATATAGCAGTAATTTGTTTTTTGACATATGCCTGTGTATATGCCTTTAGAAAACCATTTACGATTGGATTGTATGTAGATGAGCCCAAAATTTTTGGAGTAGATTATAAAAATATTTTAGTCATTGCTCAGGTATTGGGCTATACCATAAGTAAATTTTATGGTATCAAATTTATTGCAGAATTAAATAAAGTGGGTAGAGGTTGGTCCATTTTAATATTAATAGTTTTATCTTTTATTCCTTTATTATTATTCCCATTATTTAAATCACCTTGGAATATAATATTTTTATTTTTAAATGGCCTTCCCTTAGGCGTATTATGGGGTTTGATTTTTTCTTTTGTAGAAGGCCGTAAAACATCCGATTTTATTGGTGCTTCCATGGCAGTAAGTTTTATTGTTTCATCTGGATTTGTTAAAACGGTAGCTAAGTGGATGCAGCTTTCTTATCAACTTCAAGAAAAATGGATACCCTTTTATACTGGACTTGTATTTTTAGTTCCAGTTATAGTATTAGTCTATTTATTGAAAAAAATACCTCATCCAACATTAATAGAAACGGAAGAAAAATCCTTAAGAGTACCCATGAATAGCGGTGAAAGAAAACATTTTTTTAAGCTATTTTCTTTTGGTTTAGTTTCTTTTATTTTTATTTATATTTTATTAACGCTGTTTAGAGATATAAGAGACAATTTCGCTGCAGATATTTGGTTAGAATTAGGGTATGGAAATAGTGCAGCTATTTTTACCACCACTGAAATTCCTATTGCATTTGCTGTACTCCTACTTATTGCAAGTATGATTTATATTAATAATAACAAACTTGCTTTTCAAATTTCACAAATAATTATTTTAGCTGGTTTTATACTTTGTGGGGTAAGTACTTTACTTTTTATGCAACATATTTTATCAGGCTATGTATGGATAGTCTTAGTAGGGCTTGGTTTATATATGGGCTATATACCCTTTAATTGTATATTATTTGATCGTATGATAGCAAGTTTCAAAATAAAGGGGAATGTGGGTTATTTTATGTACTTAGTCGATTCTTTTGGGTACTTAGCAAGTGTACTTGTAATTATTTTAAAAGGTTCAATGGGAATTTCAATTAGTTGGACCTATTTTTATAGTAATGGTGTTTTGATTTTGTCCATAATTGGTACTTTAGTTAGTATAACAACTCTATTATATTTTAATAAAAAGCATAAAACATATTTATATGAATAATCAAACAGCCATCGTTGTAGGCGCTGGTATTTTAGGACTTGCCACCGCAAGAGCTTTAGCTCAAAAAGGGTATGCAGTAACAGTTATTGAAAAAAGCCAGTTTTCTTTAGGTGCCAGTGTTAGAAATTTCGGTATGCTTTGGCCTGTAGGACAACCTGATGGCAAATTGTATGATAGAGCGGTAAGAACTAAGGAAATCTGGATGGAGTATTTAGAAGCATCCAATATACCTTATAATGCTTGTGGTAGCTTACACTTGGCCTACAGTCAAGAAGAGATGAACGTGGTTGAAGAAATTGGCAATTTTTTCAAATCTAAAAATAGACCTGTATCTGTAATATCTTCTGAAACAGTTTTGAAAAATTACAATGGAATTAATGCAGACGGTTTAATGGGGGCTTTAAGAAGTGAAGATGAAGCGATTATAGACCCTAGAGAAGGCATTAAGAAATTGCCCATCTATTTAAAAGAAAAGTATAATGTTAATTTTATTTGGGGAACTGTTATTACTAGTGTTTCAAGTAATGCAGTTTTTGCAGGTAAAACAAAATATAGTGCAGATCTAGTTTGTGTTTGCTCGGGTGCCGATTTTGAGACCTTGTACCCAGATCAGTTTAAACAACAGCCCATAATTAAGACCAAGCTTCAAATGATGCGCTTTAAGCACAAAGACCCTAGCTATAGAATTGGAGCATCCATCTGTGGTGGCTTGTCACTTCTGCATTATAAAAGTTTTACAGCTTCGCCTTCTCTTACTAAACTAAGAATGAAGATTGAAGAAGAAATTCCTGAGTATTTAAAATATGGTATTCATGTAATGGTATCGCAAAATAATGAAGGAGAAATGACTGTGGGAGATTCACATGAATATGCTTTAGATTTTGATCCATTTGATAAGATTGAAATAAATAATATGATTTTAGATTATCTAAAAAAGTTAATCCATATTGATCAATGGGAGATGATACAATCATGGAATGGGGTTTATCCTATTATGACCAATGGAGCCACTGATTTATTTTTAAATCCCGAAAAGGGAGTTTATATTTTAAATGGTATTGGTGGTCATGGAATGACCATGTCATTTGGTTTTGCAGAAGAAATGATTAATAACTTATAATTTTATTTTATGTTACATCCAATTACACAAGAAATTTTACATTTATTTGAAACCAATGGTGGGTCTATGTATGGGGGAGAAGCTGTTACCCAATTAGAACATGCTTTGCAATGTGCTGAACTTGCTAGAAAACACAATGCATCAAATGAATTAATTACTGCTTCTTTACTACATGATATTGGCCATTTATTGCATGATTTACCAGACGATGCTAGTGATAAGGGCATTGACGATATGCATGAACTATTGGGTGAAAAGTACTTGACTAAACATTTTAAATTGGCTGCGGTAGAACCAGTTAAATTACATGTGCAAGCTAAAAGATATTTATGTGCCACAGCGCCAGGCTATTTAGAAACCTTGTCTACGCCTTCTAAAATTAGTTTAGAATTTCAAGGAGGTGTGATGGATAAAGAAGAAGTAGCTTTATTTCAGAAAAATGAATTTTACAAAGAGGCAGTAGATTTAAGAAGATGGGATGATTTGGCAAAAGACCCGAATTTAGTAAGCCCCTCTATAGAATCTTTTGTGGAGGCTATTGAATCATCCATAAAATAATTATTGAATCATCTTAAAATATTTTTATGAAAATAGAAATGGTTGTTTTTGATATGGCTGGAACTACAGTAGATGAAGGAAATGTAGTGTACCGTACTTTGCATAAAGCCATTGAAAAAAAATGTCCTAGCATTAGTTTTGAAGATGTTTTGAAATGGGGGGCAGGTAAAGAAAAGCTACAAGCCATTCGTGAAACCATCATTGGAACTAATTCGGTTTTGGACGAGCAAAGCATTCAAGAAGCTTTTCAGGATTTTTTAGTACTTCTAGAACATGCTTATGAAAATTTAATTGTGACACCTACCCATAATACAGAAAGGTTATTTAAAGAATTAAGAGATATGGGTATTAAAGTAGTTTTAAATACTGGCTACAATGCAAAAACGGCGAATTCTTTAATTCAAAAGTTAAATTGGACAGAAGGGCAACATTTTGACTTACTAGTTACATCTTCAGATGTTAAAAATAATCGCCCTCAACCTGATATGATTCTATTTGCAATGGATAAATTAAATATCAAAGACGCAGCAACAGTAATAAAAGTAGGTGACTCTACCATAGACATTGAAGAGGGTAGAAATGCAGGTTGCATACTAAATGTTGGGGTAACCACTGGGGCACATGATAAAGCTGAATTATTAACAGCAAATCCTGATTATATATTTGATAATATTTACGACTTAAAGTCTGTTGTTTCTTCTTTGTAATTAATAGCTAAAAAAACTTTGTTATTTAAATAGTCAACATCTTTTAAAATTTATACTTATGAAGAAATTATATCTAGCATGCCTGCCACTATTTTTTTTATTTATAAAATTAAATGCACAAAGCCTTTTTTTAGTAAAGCCTTATTTGCAAGTGGGGTATGAGGGAAAACCAACTGAACTTTCTTTACTTTGGCATACAACCGATACTACAAGTAAATGGAGTATTGAAGTTAAAACAGATAATAAATGGGTAGCTTCAAATAATATTAATTTTAATGTAGTAAAAGTCAAAGATGTTTCACCCTTTGTTGTATACCATGCTAGTTTGAGAAGTTTAACCTTGGGTAAAGATTTTAATTATCGTGTTTTAAATAACAACAATGTAATTTTTGAATCGTTAGCACATGCCCCAAAATCAAATAATCAAGACTATAAATTTGTTGTCATTGGAGATATCGGCGCTTTAACAAAAGATCAAAAGAAATTAGCATCTATTATGAATAATCTAAATCCAGATTATATTGCAGTACCAGGTGACATTGTATATAATAGCGGCTTAATTAATGATTATACTCAAAAATTTTGGCCTATTTATAATGCCGATAAAGCAGATTCAATAGGGGCACCCTTAATGCGTAAAATTCCTTTTATAGCCTCTGTAGGTAATCATGATGCTGAAGATAGAGATATGGATAAAACGCCTAGTGCTTTAAGCTATTACTATTTTTGGGAACAACCCTTAAATGGACTTACTTTAAAAGAGGGTTCTAGCATGGTGCCTACATTGAAAGGTTCGCAAGAGAATAAGAATGCTTTTTATACTGCAGCAGGAAAGGCTTATCCAAGTATGTCAAATTTTTCATATAATTATGCAAATGCACATTGGACAGTAATAGATGCAGATAATTATGTTGACTGGACTGATACTGCTTTATTGAATTGGGTCAAAAACGATTTAAAAAATGCTGCAGACATTAAATGGCATTTTGTATTATTTCATCACCCAGGCTTTAATTCATCTAGAGAGCATTATGAACAACAGCAAATGAGATTATTGTCTCCTATTTTTGAAGCTGGCAAGGTAGACGTGGTTTTCAATGGCCATGTACACAATTACCAACGTTCATTCCCTTTAAAATTCACACCAGATCATAAAGGCACACAAATGGTGGGCGGAAGAGATAATAAAACACCTAGAGGTAGAGTTGTGAATGGTAATTGGATTTTGGATAAAAAATATAATGGTCAAAACGTAACTCAAGCCAATGGTATTATATATTTGGTTACTGGAGCAGGTGGGCAAGACTTGTATAATCCAGAACAAGAAAATGATCCAGACTCTTGGCAAAAATTTACTCATAAATTTTTCTCTACCGACCACTCCTTAACCTATATTGAATCAAAGGGAGAAACCTTATATTTTAAACAAATTGCTTCAAGTGGGAAGATAGTTGATGAGTTTAAGTTAACAAAGAAAGTTTCCTTTTAGGCTCTAAAAGAACTGTTTAACTATTTATTATTAACTTTATAGTAATCAAATAAATAGCTAACCTCTTTTTAGAATGAAAATTTTTAATATTATTTTTTGTATCGTTTTTATTTTATTTGCTATAGTTCAATATAACGACCCCGATCCTTATTTATGGATACCTATTTATTTGTATCCCGCTTTGCTTTGTTATTTAAATTTTGC
>CAIJZF010000284.1 GCA_903825095.1 uncultured Bacteroidota bacterium
GTAAGTGGCGGTTACCCGGGATCCTATCAAAAAACTTTCCCATTGCTGGAATAGAACTTGCACAGCAATTACCCGACAGCCTTGTATTTCAAGCTGGTACTGGGTTTCAAGAGAATGCAATCGTTACCAAAGGTGGTCGTGTATTAACGGTTACTAGCAAAGGTACAGACCTACAAGATGCAGTTCAAAAAGCACAAAAAGCACTCTCCCATATTCAGTTTGAAGGCATGTATTTTAGAAAAGATATTGGCTACGAGTTTGCATAAAAATTTGGGTGAAAAAAACTTTGCGAATCATTTGTAAAAAGCTTTGTATTGTAAGGATTTTAGATGAATTTTGCTTCATTCAACTTCAACTATTCAAATAACGATCTACAATGGGATTATTTAATTTTTTTACGCAGGAAATAGCGATGGACTTAGGTACAGCCAACACGCTTATTATTCACAACGATGAAGTAGTAGTGAATGAACCTTCAATTATTGCTTTGAACAGGAATAATATGAAAGAAGTTTTAGGCGTGGGTAAAAAAGCATTGTTGATGCATGAAAAAACACATGAAAGTATTAAAACAGTTCGTCCCTTAAAAGACGGTGTAATCGCCGATTTTAACGCTGCTGAATTAATGATTCGCGAGTTGATGAAAATGATTTATCCAAAGAAGCCATTATTTCCTCCAAGTTGGAGAATGGTTATTTGTATTCCTTCTTCTATTACGGAAGTAGAAAAAAGAGCGGTGCGTGATAGTGCAGAACAAGCAGGTGCTAAAGAAGTATATATGATTCACGAACCTATGGCAGCTGCTTTAGGAATTGGTATTGATGTGGAAGAGCCTGTAGGAAATATGATTATTGATATTGGAGGTGGTACAACAGGTATTACAGTTATCGCACTTGCAGGAATAGTTTGTGATCAAAGTATTCGTATTGCAGGTGATGAGTTTACTGCAGATATTATGGAAGCTTTAAGACGTTATCATAGTTTATTAATTGGTGAGCGTACTGCAGAACAAATTAAAATTCATGTGGGTGCTGCTTTAAAGGATTTAGACAACCCTCCAGATGATATGCCAGTGAATGGTCGTGACTTAGTAACAGGTATCCCTAAACAAATTATGGTTACTTATCAAGAAGTAGCTGAGGCTTTAGATAAGAGTATTTTTAAAATTGAAGAGGCCATCTTAAAAGCCTTAGAAACAACACCACCTGAGCTTGCATCAGATATATACCGTAGAGGTTTATACTTAACAGGAGGTGGTGCACTACTTCGCGGCTTGGATAAAAGATTAAGTCAAAAAATAAAATTACCCGTGCATGTAGCAGAGGATCCACTAAAAAGTGTGGTGCGCGGAACAGGTATTGCACTTAAGAATTATCAACGCTTTCCATTTATTATGAGATAATACCAAATGAAGAATATCATTGGGTTCATACGACAAAATTTTACTTTCTTTAGTTTTCTGATACTTCAGATTCTATCACTCGTCATGTTGTCTTCCAATAGTAAATCACATGAAACTTTTTTTGGCGGCTGGAGCAATCAAGTAACCGGAAATATTAATAGGTACTATTCAAGTTGGACTTATTTTTTTAGTTTAAAAGAAACCAACGAAAAACTGATTGCAGAAAATGCAAGCTTAAGAAATCAATTAGCACAAAACTTTGTAGGCTTCGACACCACTAAAAAATTAGGCACCCTTATTTTAAGAAGAGATAGTTTAGAAAAAATTAGAAAATTCTATTACTACCCTGCTAAAGTAGTGGGCAATACTTTTACGCTTCAAAAAAATTATATCGTTATTGAAAGAGGAAGCAAACAAGGTATCAAAAAAGACATGGCTGCGATTAGTCCTGACGGGAGTATTGTAGGTGTGGTGGTAGAAGTAAATGAAAACTATAGTACTATTATGAGTTTACTACATCGTAATAGTAAAGTAAGTGCCATGTTGAAAAGAGATAAGATTGCAGGTAGTATAGAATGGGATGGAGCCGATCCAAACATTTTAGTACTTAAAAATATTTCTAAAAGTGCAGCGCCTAAAGTGGGCGACACGGTTATCACCAGCCCCTACTCTTCGAATTTCCCTGCGCAGTTAATGGTAGGACGCGTAACCACCGTTATTCAAGACCCTTCAAGCAACTTTTTAACCTTGAATGTAAAGGCCAGCACTAACTTTTTTAATTTAGAATATGTTTATTTAGTGGAGAATAGAAGAATGGAAGATCAAAATAAAGTAAATATAAAGGAGGCAGGCAATGAATAATTTACTTAAAAATACTGCTCGTTTTATTTTGTTCTTACTAGTTCAAATTATTATTTTAAATGAAGTTCCTCCTATTCATCAATTTATCACTCCTTATATTTATTTTCTATTTTTATTATGGTTGCCTTTTGGAACCAGTCGCATTAGCACCACCTTTCTTGGATTTATTTTTGGCTATAGTCTTGACTTATTTACCAAAACCCCTGGTTTACATGCAGCTGCCTGCGGACTATTGGGCTATCTCAGATCTATTATATTGAATTTGCTACTTTCACAAGAAGCCTCAGAAGAGGTGAACAAGGAACCTAGCATTGCTACCATGGGTTGGGGACCTTATGCCTTTTATGCTTTTTCATTAACTTTTATTCACCATTTCTATTTAGTATTATTAGAATGGTTACAGTTTGGTAACTTTGGTTACTTCATTGGAAAGGTGTTCTTCACTAGTATTATTAGTTTATTATTAATTTTTAGTGTGGAACTTATAATGAACAGAAGAAAGCTAAAAAGATAATTCATGTCAATGTACAATTCGAATCGCGGGGGTATTATTCAAATTATCATCGGCGTTATCTTTTTTTTAATTATTGCACAACTTATTAGTTTACAAATTTTTTCAAGCAAGTACGTGCTGGCCGCGAACAACAATGCTATTTTTAGAAAAATTATTTACCCCGATAGAGGTATTATTTACGATCGTAAAAAAAGAGCCCTTCTAGAAAATACCATTAGCTATGATTTAGTGGTTATTCCCAATGAAGCCAAAGCAGTAGATACAGCTACCTTGTGCGATATTTTAAAAATAGACAAAGCAGAGTACAGCAAAAGAATGATTGAAGTGATTATCAAAAATTCACGCGTAAAATCTGGCATATTTGAACCCTTTCTTTCTGCAGAATTATATGCACAATTAACAGAGAACTTATACCGCTTTCCAGGTTTCTCTTTATCAGAACGTTCTATTCGTTCTTATCCTTACAATACTGCCGCACATGTATTAGGATATGTTGCAGAAGTAGATGTGAATTTTTTACAAAAGCATGGTGAAGAAGGTTATGAGATGGGTGACTATGCAGGCATGACGGGACTAGAAAAACAATACGAGCCAATCTTAATGGGGCAAAGAGGTGTGAAAAGATATTTGAGAGATAATAAAGGAAAGATACAAGGCCCTTTTGAAAAAGGACAATTTGATACCGTAGCCATTGCTGGTAGAAATTTATTTACGAGCATGGATGTGGAAGTACAACAACTAGCAGAAAAATTATTACAACATAAAATAGGAAGTGTAGTGGCCTTGAATCCTAAAACAGGAAGCGTGATTGCCATGGCTTCTAGTCCTGGCTACAATCCTAATTTATTAACGGGTAATCAAAGAAGAAAAACCATTGGACGTTTATTAACCGATACAGCGCGTCCTATTTATAATCGTGCCATTAAAGGTCAATACCCACCTGGTTCTACTTTTAAACCCATGGGTGCATTAATTGCATTAGATGAAGGACTCATTACGCCTAGTTTTGGATACAATTGTTTTGGCTTATATACATCTTGTGGTGATCCCAGAAAATGTGAACACCATAATGCAGGCCATGCTGCTAACTTGCAACTAGCTTTAGCCAATTCTTGTAACTCTTATTTTTTACAAGTATTTAGAATGGCTATTGATAATCCTCAATACCATAATGCAAAACTAGGTTACTTAAAATGGAAACAATACGTTAATAGTTTTGGTTTAGGTAGAAAGTTAGGCATTGATTTACCTAGTGAAAATAGAGCAAGTATACCCGATACCGCTCAATACAATAAAGATTTTGGCGGGGCTAAGTACTGGAATAGTTGCTACATGTTAACCCTTGGTATTGGACAAGATAGAATGACAGCTACTCCTTTACAATTAGCGAATGCCATGGCTTTTATAGCTAATAAAGGGTATTATTATACGCCGCATTTTATTGATAGCGTAGAGGAAGAAGACGAGGTAGATAAAAAATTATTAGCCAACTTCCGCGTGAAACAACAAGTGACCAAAATACCTACTGAATATTTTGATATCATTAAAGAAGGTATGCATGGTGTTACCGTTTTTGGAACAGCTGCCTTTATTAAAGTGCCAGGCCATGAATTTTGTGCGAAAACAGGAACAGCGCAAAACCCCCACGGAAAAAATCACTCCTTATTTGTTTGTTTTGCCCCTAAAGATAATCCCAAAATTGCAGTAGCTGTGATAGTAGAGAATGCAGGCTTTGGTGCCACTTGGGCTGGACCTATAGCAGGACTGGTTATGGAAAAGTATTTGAATGATACTTTAACCAAAGAAAGTAAAACCAAGGTTGATTACTTATCCAATGTGGATTTGATGCCAGAAGCTATTAAAGCCTGGTATATTCGAAACAATAAAACAGAAATGCTTAGTCCTATTGAATACAACAATGATGAATTAGCAGATATTTGGGATATGGAAATGCTTTCTGAAACAACTCCTATCAAAACTAAATTAGATACTATTATAAAATTAGATACAGCTACTCCACCCGTTCAACCAAAAGCGCCTGCGCCTAAGAATAAAAAAATGAAGGAAAATGCTTTGAACCCTAAGCTGAAAAAAAAGAAAGTAAATAGTAAAAAGAATAATGTCAGCATCTAGTAACAATAATAATTTTTCAAAAGGTACCGACTTAGCAGTCATCCTTGTTTACCTAATCATGGTAGCGATTGGCATTATGTGCGTTTTTATGGTGGAGTATAATCCCAATTTAGACTGGAGCAATTCTTTTTTAACAGCTAAAACAAATTATAGTAAGCAAATTTACTTTGCTATTTTCTGTGGATTTGTAGCCATTTTTATTTTACTTATCGATAGTAAACTATTTACAGCTCTTGCTAATATTTCTTATGTACTGGGTATCTTATTAATGTTAGCCACTTTTGTTTTAGGTAAAAATATAAACGGATCCAAAAGTTGGATTCCTATTGCAGGTGGTTTTAATTTACAACCAGCAGAATTATGTAAAATTTTTACCGCTTTAATATTAGCCAAGTTCATCTCCAAACCCGAAACCGATTTTACTAAATTAAAGTCTCATATCATTGCTGGTATTATGATTACCCTTCCAGCAGTATTATCCATCATGCAACATGAAATGGGTCTGGCCTTGGTGTATAGCGCCTTTATATTTGCCATGTACCGCGAAGGACTTCCTCCTGTAATACTAGTCATTTTGCTTTCTTTTGCTATACTTGTTATTGCAACTTTATTATTAGCGCCTACTACCCTATCTATTATCTTAACTGCCGTAGCTGGGTTATTTATTGCAAATATGATTAAAAGGTTTAAACGCAATAAAAATAATATCTTAATTGTACTTGCCATTTGGATGGTCAGTTTTGGCACCGTTCGATTTGCTGTGCCCTATATTTTTAACAATGTTTTTGAGTGTTATCAAAGTACCCGCATATACTCCATGATTGGTAAAGAGTACGATTGTTCTTTAAATAAAAAATCGGCTAGTGCTAGCACAGAAAGAAAAAGTAAGAAGCCCGATGATTATAATGTGAAACAAAGTAAAATTGCCATAGGCTCTGGTGGCTTTTGGGGTAGAGGTTTTTTAAAGGGTACACAAACTAGAGGAAGATATGTACCCGAACAGCATACCGATTTTATTTTCACCTCCCTTGGTGAAGCTTTTGGCTTTGTAGGCACTTTCAGTTTCTTAGCCCTTTATTTATTTTTCTTATTTAGACTTATAAGAATTGCGGAAAGACAAAGAAGTACTTTTTCAAGAGTATACGCATATAGTGTGGTGGGCATTTTCTTTTTTCATATTGCGGTGAACATCTGTATGACTGTTGGCTTGTTTCCAGTAGTGGGTATTCCACTGCCTTTAATTAGTTATGGCGGATCCTCCCTACTTACTTTTACAGTGCTTTTATTTATTTTATTAAGATTAGACGCAGACAGACAGATGGTGCTTCGTTAATGCTTATTTTTGCAGTATGCGCATTTACCCTTTATCTGAAGGCAGTTTTTCTATTGATGAAACAAAGGTCTTTAAACCTTTTAATAGCAGTAGCCCCGATTATCCTAATAGGCCCAAGGGTAGTATACTTGTAGAAGTGCAGCCCTTTGTACTTATTACCGACAACGATATTATTTTATTAGACACGGGACTTGGCTATTTAAATAAACTAGGCGTATTACAAATTCATGAAAATTTAATGGCCTTAGGCATTGACCCTTCAAAAGTAACCAAGGTGTTTTTAAGTCATTTACACAAGGACCATGCAGGGGGAATTAGTTATTTACATCCAATACATCAGGAGCAATTTATAAGTTTTCCATATGCAAAATACTATGTGCAAAAAAGAGAATTTGAGGAAGTCATGCAAAATAGTAGTAATGCAACACTTAAAGCCCAAGTGGGTATATTAGAAGATTTTAGTGGAACGGTATGGCTTACGGAAGATAAAGGCAGTATCGATAATTTGATTCATTATGAAATAACAGGTGCTCATTGCCAGTATCATCAAGTAGCCTGGGTTAAAGAAAATGATGAAATTGTTTTTTTCGGTGCAGATGTCGCCCCACAAATACAACAAATGAAATCAAGATTTGTAGCCAAATACGATTTAGAGGGGAAGAAAGCATTAGAATACAGACAGCAATGGTGGGAAGATGGGAATAAAGAAGGCTGGA
>CAIJZF010000285.1 GCA_903825095.1 uncultured Bacteroidota bacterium
GGCTATTGCAGGCGCTACAGATATTAAATACAAGCCATTGGTGAATGCTTCTTATACGGTTACCACAGTTCAAAATGGATGTGCTAGCTTAAAAGGAACCTCTTATTTCTTCTTAGTAACAGATATCATTAATTTGGAGGACAATCAGTTTATAAAAGTGATGCCTAATCCTTATGTATCAAATTTATACTTAAACTTCTTCTTAATTAAATACAACACTTTAAACGCAGATATTTTTGATTTTAGTACAGGAAGAATGGTAGCTAACAGAAAGAATTTGAATTCAGGGTCCAACCTAGATGTTGCAACTTTATCATCTGGCATTTACATTGTAAAAGTATATTCCACTGACTTTAAAATGACTTATACTTTTAAGATTGTGAAGATGTAACGCTAGTCCAATCAAGCCACTCTAGACAGTAAAAAAGGTTACCACAAAGTTCATAAAACTCCGATTTCTTTACGATTTCGGAGTTTTGCATATCTGGGATTGTCGGTTTTGTTTTACATTAAATTATAACAAGCTTTCTGTAATATTTTTAATTAATTCTTGTTGAGAGGCAAATGCCTTCCAAATAGATGCGCACCAACTATGAATTTGCTTATCTCTTTGTTCCGGGTTGGTTATCTTGAGAACATCGGCTATGCTAATTTCACCTCTATTGGTAGGGAGTATTATTGGGGGAAATACTTTTGATTTTTTTGACATTTCAACATGAGCCATTTGTACTTGTTTTCCTGTGTATCCTTTCTCTATATGTAAATAGATTCCTATTAATGAGTAAGTGATTTTAATTGGCTTAGTATGTTCATTAGCAGTTTGAATTGAAAAGGCGTCTACAATATGCTGATGTATGAAATCTTCACCTTTATGAGATAAAGTGTAATAGGCTAGTTCGTTGTATTGGTCGTCAAGGTTCATGCAAAACAAATGTAAGGGATTGTCGGCTCCACTACGTTCCGCCGCCTTCCCTAAATGGCGTCCTTACTCAAAGCTTTTCAACGAACCGCTTCGCGTTTCGTTGGCTTTTTTTACGCTCATCCGCTCAATCAAGCAAGCTTGCTTCGCGGCCTCGCATAAAAAAAGCCTGTCACTTTCGTGACAAGCTTTGTGAACTGGCTGGGACTCGAACCCAGGGCCCATACATTAAAAGTGTATTGCTCTACCAACTGAGCTACCAATTCTAACCGCCCTTTTTAGGGGAGTGCAAAAATAAGCATTAATGAAAACTATCCAAATAAAAGGGGGTATTTATTTTCCCCACTCAAAACCCTTCTAAGTCGTTCATCTTCAAATAAGAATTATATTTGTAGAAACTCTAAAAGATGTCCAATTTCACAGACAAAATTGTGGTTATCACTGGTGGTTCTGATGGCATCGGAAAGGCTTTGGTGGCGCAGTTTTTGGCATTAGGTGCAAAAGTGGCTACTTGTGGTAGAAATGAAAATAAACTCTCTTTATTAGCTACTGAATTTCCTTCTCCCAATTTATATACAGCACAAGTTGATGTGAGTAAACAAGAGCAATCGGAAGCATTTATCAAGCAAGTTGTTGATAACTGGGGCAGAATAGATATTTTAATAAATAATGCAGGCATTTCTATGAGGGCCTTGGTATCCGAGGTTTCTGTTCAAACCTTGCAAAATGTCATGGATATTAACTTTTGGGGTACGGTCTATTGCACGAAGGCAGCACTTCCTTCCATTCAGCAAAATAAGGGGGTTATTGTAGGTGTTTCCTCCATTGCAGGGTATAGAGGGCTTCCAGGAAGAAGTGGGTATTCTGCCTCTAAATTTGCTTTAAACGGTTGGTTAGAAGCTTTGAAAACCGAATTATATGCATCTGGCACCCATGTAATGTGGGTTTGTCCTGGGTTCACTACTTCCAATATTCGAAATGCAGCCTTGGATAAGAACGCCAATGCGCAAGGAGAATCTCCCATGGATGAGGGTTCAATGATGAGCTCAGAGGAATGTGCTACCCATATTATACATGCTATTGAAAAAAGGAAGCGTAGTTTGGTGCTTACTTTTACAGGCAAGCGCACTGTATTTATGAATAAATATTTTCCAGCCTGGGCCGATAAATTAGTGCATCAATTTTTCTTTAAAGAAGGCAAACTAGTGAAATAAAAGAACACTAAATAAATTCAAGAATTTCTAAAATATAAAACTCAGTTTTTCGTTATTAATAAATGCCCATCATTACTTTAACATCCGATATTGGCCAAGAAGATTTTATCATTGGCGCACTCAAGGGGCAAATACTGTCAACTATACCAGGCATGGGCATTGCCGACATTACTCATTATTTATCCAGCAAAAATTATCAACAAGGGGCTTATATTTTTAATAATGCAGCCAAGCATTATCCAGCAGGCACGCTTCATTTTATTATGGTGAACTTTTTCCAATTTCCAAAAAGACATGCACTTTTAACC
>CAIJZF010000286.1 GCA_903825095.1 uncultured Bacteroidota bacterium
AAGTCTTCATATATAGCAGAAGGGCCTTTCACTTCAGCAGTACGGCCTAACATTTCTAAATAGTTCAATTCAATTTGACCTATATTCTCTTCACTTTGGGCATACATTAAACCAAATACGGCGTCAGCATCGGTCTTACCATATACATGTGCAATACCCCATTCGTCTCTTATAATAGTAATTTGTTTTGCATGTTTTTCCCATCTAGCTATTTCGCTAGCACTATATTTTTGCGCCCTGCTTATTAAAGAGCTAGTAAGTAAAATGACTATACAACAGATGTAAGGGAGGAGACTCATTCTACTATTGGTATTTTTTGTAGGCGCTGTACTTTTTGTATAATGTGTATTTTTCATAAAATCTAATTGATATATTGAATTCAATTTAAGCAAAAAAAAGCACAAACTTTTAGGGTTTGTGCTTTTTGTACAAGGAGGTAGTTTAGATACCCCATGTTTTTATTCTTTCTAAATCAATTTTTACGCAATCTAATGGAGACTTGCCTTGATAAGATTCTTGTTCAATGATATAATGGTGCGCACCTCCAATTTTTTTAGCAAGTAATGCAATAGATTTAGGATCTACCACACCATCGCCTAAAATGGTGCTTTCATAACCATCATTCATTTCACCTTTTCCTTTTTCAGCTTTCATTTCATCTTTAATATGTAATGATTGGAAACGACCTGGGTATTTATTAATCCACTCAGCAGCTCTTCCGCCTGAACCATACATATTACCAAAATCTAATTGGTGTACTACTAATTTAGGATCGGTATGTTGTAGGATTAAATCATACATTAATGTACCATTTAATTTTTCTTTAAATTCAAAATCGTGATTATGGTATCCAAATTTCATACCACTTGCTTTACACAATTCACCCGACTTATTGAATGCGTCCATTTGTTGCATTAATCCATCATAAGTGCTTCTTAATTTATCATCCATGGAAGGACTAATAACATACTCTTGCCCTACGATAGCAGCATCTTCTACCGTAAGCTTCCAAGCATCGGTAAAATCATTTTTAGACTTATCCCAATGATTTGTGCCCATAACGGTATGTCCGCTAGGCATTTTCATGCCTAGGCCATTCAATACTTTTTTAAATTCAGTAGCAGTCCATCCGTAGAATTTTCTATTCATATAATTGGCATGTTCAACATATTCAATGCCCATTTTAGATAAAGCCGTTAAAGTTTCCATTGGTTTTTTGTACATGTCTTCACGCACTGAGTACAATTGAACACCAATTAAATTTTTACTAGCAGCAAAACTTGTATTTGCCCATAAAGTACTTGGCTTTATGCTAGCACCTAGTATCGCAAGCGATGCGTTTTGTATAAATTTTCTTCTTGAGTTTTTCATATAACTTGTTTTTTAGTATTTAAACTTACCATTAATTATTCATTAATCTTCCACCTTCGTGTTTTTAATGGGTTTTTTATCTAACCACTCAGAACGATCTAGTTTATGTTTACCTGTTTTTACTTCATCTAATGTATTACCATTATATAAGCGACCATTTTTCATAACTAAATCTATTGTGTTGGTATTACGTATATTATCCAATGGATTTTTATCCAATATAAGTAAGTCCGCCAATTTGCCTACTTCTAAGCTTCCTAAGTCTTTGTCTAAACCAAGTCCAGTAGCACCTAAGATAGTAGCGGTTTTTAATGCATCTATATTACGCATTCCACCAGATTGCATAGACCAAAGTTCCCAATGGTAACCTAGTCCTTGTAACTGTCCATGACTTCCAATACCTGCGAGTCCACCTTCTTCTACAATTTTTTTCATGCTCTTTGCATGTTTTTGGAAAACATGTTCTTCAGGTAAGAACCAAGTAGCACGACGACGCGACTTAGCCGCTAATTCTTCATAAGGCGTAAAGTATTGCATCTTCTCATTGCTATAAGGATTTTCATTTTCATAATAATAGTTCTCTGCCCATGGTCCACCATAAGAAACGAGTAAAGTAGGAGTAACTGTCATTTTAGATGCAGCAATTGTTTTCACCACATCATCA
>CAIJZF010000287.1 GCA_903825095.1 uncultured Bacteroidota bacterium
ACATCGTATAAGTAAACGCCTTCACCTCTTTCAAGTACAACTGGAAGTGGGTGGTAATTATGAGCGCCGTATTGTTCCTCAAGTGCTAAATATTTAGCAGCATTGGAACTAATAGTTGAATGAGTCATTTCTATAAATTGAATTATTCGAAAGTAAATAAATGAAGAGAAAAGCGAAAATTGCTTCTCGCTTGAATACAAAAAAATAGGAGGTAGTTAAACTACCCCAAGGGATGATTGAGTAAATCTAGGTTTCTATGTAAAAAACTTCCCGTATTCATAGTGCTAAGTTAGTTTTTTTAGGTCAATTTCCCATATTTTGGGCTTACATTCGCAAAAACAATTACTTTGAAACCGCTAGTCTCCATAGTCATATTAAATTATAACGGGGCCGGTTATTTAGCAAAATTCTTGCCATCCGTTTTATCTACTCAATATGAAAATTTTGAAGTAGTGGTGGCCGACAATGGTTCTTCCGATAATTCTATTTCTTTAGTAAAAGAAAAATTCCCTTCCGTTAAAATAATTACCAATAATACAAACGAAGGTTTTGCAGGTGGCTATAATTGGGCCTTGCAAAAAGTAAAGGCCGATTATTATGTTTTATTAAATTCAGATGTGGCTGTGGATCCTCATTGGATACAGCCCATGGTAAATTTATTGGAGTCCAATAAAACTATTGCTGCTTGTCAGCCTAAAATTTTATCTTTTAATAATAAGGAAGTATTTGAATATGCAGGGGCAGCAGGAGGTTGGATAGATGCATTGGGTTATCCTTTTTCAAGAGGACGCGTATTTGATGTTTGTGAAAAAGATAATGAGCAGTATGATACTGCAGCGCCTATATTTTGGGCAACCGGTGCTTGTATGATGATTCGTTCTGAATTATTTCATGCAATGAATGGATTTGATGCAAGCTTCTTTGCACATCAAGAAGAAATAGATTTATGTTGGAGATTACAATTAGCAGGTTATAAAATTTATGCTTGCCCGCAATCGGCAGTTTATCATGTGGGTGCAGGTACCTTACCAAGAGGTGGTCGTAAAGTGTTTCTGAACTTTAGAAACAACTTAATCATGCTCACTAAGAATTTGCCTTTATCATCGCTTTTATGGAAATTGCCCGCTAGGTTTAGTTTAGATGCTATTTCAGCCTATAAGGGCTTATTAAGTGGCGATACAAGCTTCTTTTTCGCTATTGCCAAAGCGCATTTTGCTTTTATGGGCTATATATTATCGGGTAAATTGAAAAGAACTAAATCGCCAAAAGCCTTAGAAACACTAGAGGGCGTTTATCCTGGATCCTTGGTTTATCAATACTTTATTAAAAACAAGCAATATTTTAGTAAAATAGTGACCAAACTAGCTCATTATTAAGAACTTGTTGCTATTTTTGCATCCGTAAATAAACAATATGTCACACGATTTACAAGATAATACAGCTGAGAAAGATATCGCCACTAATTGGGTAAGTTCGTCTCGATTCTTTTTCTATGTGTCTATTTTTGCTATACTAGCATTGGTTTTAGGTAATTGTAGTAAACTCTACACTAGCCGTTTTGTTAAACCCAATCCAGAAGTACAAACTAGCTCACAGTATAAGCCTGAGTATAAGTAAGAAAAAAAATTTGTTTAAGAGCGCTGTTTCGTTATTTTTGCAGTCCTAAAAATAGTTCTTACACAAGCGAAAGTAGCTCATTTGGTAGAGCACGACCTTGCCAAGGTCGGGGTGGCCGGTTCGAGCCCGGTCTTTCGCTCCAAAAATCCCGTTCTTCGGACTGGGATTTTTTTTAAGTCTG
>CAIJZF010000288.1 GCA_903825095.1 uncultured Bacteroidota bacterium
GAATATCCACTAAACGATATTTTCCTCCAATGGGTACTGCAGGTTTAGATCTGCTTGCTGTAAGTGGATAAAGTCTGGAACCAGCGCCACCTCCTAATATAATAGAAACTGTTTCTTTTACGAACATTGCCATAACTAAAATTTAATAGGTTATAATTGATTTATGCAATTGATTGATATACTTTTTTATAAGCAGCAATGACCGATTCCCAACTATGATCCATTTGCATGGCTATTTGAATCATTGCATTCATCTGCTTTTTATTTTTATATACTTCAATGGCTCTTTCAATAGAATACACAATATCTGCTTCGCTGGCATGTAAAAATTTAATGCCAAAACCACCTGCATCTCCCATATCTATCACTGTATCATGCAAACCTCCCGTATCTCTCACCATGGGAATAGTTCCATAACGAAGTGCATACAATTGATTCAATCCGCAAGGCTCTACCCTAGAAGGCATTAATAAAAAATCGGCTGCTGCATAGGCCTCATGGCCTATTTTTTCATCATACCCAATAAAGGTATTATACTGGCCAGGATATAATTGTACTAAATAATTTAAAGCCGATTCGGTGGAAGTATCTCCTGCGCCTATTATAAAAAAATTAGCGCCACAGTTTGTTTTATCTAATGCATGTTGAATAGCGCCAGGTAATACATCGGCGGCCTTCTCTGCCACTAATCTTCCAATAAAAATAATAAGTGCTTTGGTATTATCTAAATTATACTTTGCACAGAGTGCATTTTTATTTTTTTGTTTCCCTTCATGCACTGTGCTAAGGTTATAATGAAAAGGAACCATCTTATCTGAAGCCGGGTCCCAAATTTCATTATCTATTCCATTTAATATGCCAACACATTTACCAAATTCATTTTTAAATAATAATTCTAAGCCATTGGAAGCAGTTGTTAACTGCTGCATATAACTAGGGCTCACTGTGGTAACTTTATCTGCGCACTTAACAGCAGAAGCTAAAGAATTAATGCAGTCTCCCCATTCTAGTAAACCTTTTTTGCTCATATCCCATCTGGGAATTAAAATACTTTTATCCCAGCCCATGGCACCTTGGTATTGCGCATTGTGAATACTTAAGACTGTTTTTACTTTTGCTAATTTTTGATAGTCGTAACAATACTTCATCATAAAAGCAATGAGTCCCGCTTGATGATCATGACAATGCACTATGGAAGGCAGTTCGGTCCAATGACTTAACCAATTCACCACCGCTACTTGAAATCCAATGAACCTATCTATATCATCGGGATAGCCATAAATTTTAGGACGATCTAATAATCCATTAATGTCTACTAAATATAAATCGTATCCAAGCTTACCTGTACTTTCTTTAATAATAGTATAATCAAAAAACCAATTGCCTAAATTGGTATTTCCTTTATACTGAACCTCCCAATTATTTTCTTGTAAAAAAGGTGTTTTATACATGGGCATCACCACCAGCCCTTTATCGCCTTGCTTGTTTTGATATTTTGGTAGTGCTCCTACCACATCCCCTAATCCTCCAGCCTTCGCCATAGGGTAACATTCTGCACTTACATGAACTATCACCATGAGCACTTTTAATTTGATTCAATTTACTTCATTGTGCTTAAAACTCCTTGTTTTTCAGCAGTTAATTCTAATTATTTGTAGATAGATTTTTAGCCTTTTTACACATTGAATTATAATTTTAAGTATTTTACGGGATCGATACAACCAATAACGATTAAACTAACGAATCTTATGAGCCAAACCAAACAAGCCACCAATACGGGTGCATTATCTACTCTTGTAGTCGTATTCTTTTTCTGGGGTTTTATTGCGTCTAGCAATAGTGTCTTTATTCCCTTTTGTAAACACAAATTCAACCTTGACCAATTTCAAAGTCAATTAGTTGATTTCGCATTCTACCTAGCCTATTATATAGGCGCCTTGGGTTTATTTGCCTATGGTGCTTTTGGAGGTAAGGATTTAGTGGGTAAATGGGGTTATAAGAAAAGTATTGTGTATGGCTTATTATTTTCAGCCATTGGGGCAGCTGCCATGATTATTGCAGTAAACGCCAACACTTTTACAGGAATGTTAGTAGGTTTATTTATAGTGGCCTTAGGATTTTCTTTACAACAAACCGCAGCTCAACCTTTCGCGATTGCCTTAGGAGACCCTTCTACAGGCGCTAGTCGTGTGAATTTAGCTGGTGGTATTAACTCTTTTGGAACTTCTATTGGTCCCATTGTAGTTGCCTTTGCTTTATTTGGAAGTGCTGCTGCTATTACCGATGATCAAATTGCTGCCTTAAGTTTAAGTAAGGTGGTTATATTATATACTGCGGTGGGTATATTATTTTTAGCTGCTGCTGCTATGTTCCATTTCTCTAAGAAAGTTCCTCCAGGTATTTCTGAAGAAAAAATTGAACCTGCTAACAAAGCATTGTACTTGTTATTAATAATGACAGGTGTATTAATAATTATGTTTGTGCCTATTTTTAATAGTTATAAAATTGATCCTACTAGTTTAACCGATGCAGGTAGACATGAATTAGAAACCACTCGTTTAAAATGGTTATTTGGTGCCTTAGCCACTGTAGTTGTGGGTTTATTATATGCGAACTTCCAAGCAAAGAAAAATGAAAATGGTTGGGGTGCTATGAAATACCCTCAATTAGTTTTAGGTATGCTTGCCTTATTTGTTTATGTAGGTGCTGAAGTTGCTATTGGATCTAACTTAGGCGAATTATTAAAGCAAGCCGATTTTGGAAGTATTCCTTCTTCAAAAATTGCTCCTTATATTTCAATGTATTGGGGAAGCATGATGATTGGTCGTTGGACAGGTGCAATTTCTGCTTTTGAATTCAAAAGTCAAACGAATAAAATATTAACAGTCATTGTTCCTTTGGTGGCCTTTGGAATAGTGATTGGTGTGAATAGTATTGCTCAATACGACATGAGTCCACTTTACATGTATATCGTTTGCGTGTTCATACAAATTGCAGCTTTCTTTATAAGTCAAAATAAACCTGCTAAAACATTGTTGGTCTTTAGTTTAATTGGTTTAGTTTCTATGTTGGTGGGTGTATTCACTAAAGGAGACATTGCTATTTATGCTTTCTTAACAGGAGGTATTGCATGTTCTATTATGTGGCCTTGTATTTTTGCTTTATCTATTTCTGGTATTGGAAAGTATACTACACAAGGTGCAGCCTTTTTAATTATGATGATTTTAGGGGGTGGTATTATCCCTCCTATTCAAGGAAAATTATCTGACTATTTACAATCTGCCCATTTAGATATGCCAGGTTATGGTATTCATAATTCTTTCTGGGTGCCTGTTTTCTGCTTTGCTTATATTTTA
>CAIJZF010000289.1 GCA_903825095.1 uncultured Bacteroidota bacterium
CGTAACATCGTAGTTAACGAGTCAACTCCACGTCCTGAAGGCGAAAGAACCTTCAAGAAGAAGCCTTATGGTGCTGGTGGTGGCGGTGGTGGATTTAATCGCGGCGGCTCAGGCGGCGGCGGTGGATTCAATCGCGGCGGAACTGGCGGCGGTTACAACCGTGACCGTGGTGGAAATGGTGGTGGTGAATACAATAGATATTAATCAACTGTACACAACTTAACCGTTACAATACATTACAAAATCCTTTCCGTTTATTCGGAAGGGATTTTTTTTGCCCTTTATTTTTTAACTTCAGTGCATCTTAATCTAAAAACAATTTCTGTATGAAACAAAATCCAATTATTGGATGCATGAGATGGGGCGTTTGGGGTGAAAACTTTTCTACTGCACAGTACGACACCATTATTAATCAATGCTTGGAAATAGGTTTGACCCAGTTTGACCATGCTGATATATATGGTCATTATACCACAGAATCAGATTTTGGAAATGCCTTGAAAAACAATTCAAGTCTTAGAGGTAAAATGCAGCTTATTACCAAAACTGGTATTCAAATGCTTACGCCCAACAGGCCGCAGCATGCCATTAAATCCTATAATACAAGTGCCAAACATATAAAGGAGTCGGTAGAAACCTCTTTAAAAAATTTACATACCGATTACATCGATACCCTTTTAATTCACAGACCCGATATTCTTCTTAACCCAGTTGAAGTAGCCGATTGTATTGCTACATTGAAAAAAGAAGGAAAGATTAAAAGCTTTGGGGTATCGAATTTCACCACTAGCCAAGTGGAACTACTTGCAAAACACACAAGTATTGAACATCACCAAGTTGAAATTTCAGTTACACATTTAAACACCTTTAATGATGGAACCTTGGATCAATGCCAATTGAAAAATATTTCAGCGCAAGCCTGGTCTCCATGGGGTAACGGACTATTCACCGACAAAACAGAAAAGAATATTCGCATACTTTCCACTGCAGAGGAGTTAGCTGCACAATATGAAACTGGGGTGAATGAAATTTTATTAGCTTTCTTATATGCGCATCCGGCAAATATTGTTCCAGTCATAGGAACTACAAAATTTGAAAGAATTAAACAAGCCAAGGCCGCTATGCAAATTAATTTAGCTAGGGAAGATTTTTATAAACTATGGTGTGCTTCTACCGGAGCAGAAGTAGCTTAAAATAAAGAACTAGCTATACAAGAACTGCATAGGATAGATAAAAAATTATAAGAACAATAATTAACATTACTTCATTTATAGATTATGGAAAAAGGATACTGGGAGAAAATTGCGCCTTCTTACGAAACTGAAATTTTTGATGTTTTAAAAAATGATAAGTCGGGTAAAATTGTAAAAGCTATTTTAAGTTTTGCAGGACCTAAAAAATCGGTAATAGATATAGGTTGTGCCGTAGGCAAATGGATGCCAGTGCTCTCACCCGTATTTGGAAAAGTACAAGCCATAGATATTTCCAATAACAATTTAAAAATTGCCGCTAAAAAATATCCGAACTACACTAACATTACCTACGAGAGAGTAGATATGTCGGCAACTACTTTACAATCTGCTAATGGTTTAAAAGTAAAAAAATACGACTCGGCAATTTGTATTAATGCCATACTTACTTCTTCATTAAAAAAGAGAAACTTGTTTTTTAAACATATGGCTTCCTTTATTAAAAAGGGCGGAGACCTAGTGTTAGTAGTACCTTCATTAGAATCAAAATTATTCAGTCATATTATTGCGAATAAATACAATGTAGACGACGCTAAAAAAGATAAAGCGCCTACTGGTAAAAGAGCCATTAGTCAAATACGATATATAAAAGATGGGGTAACCGATATTGACGATGTGCCTACCAAACATTTTTTAAAAGAAGAATTGGAACTGCTTTTAAACCTTGCTGGATTTACTGTAGAGAAAATTGAAAAGATTAATTACCAATGGTCTACTGAATTTCATAAACCTCCCAGCTGGTTAAAAAATCCACAACCTTGGGACTGGATGGTGAAAGCAAAGAAGAAATAATTCACAACGATAGCTAATTTAAAAGTCAACACTCAACAGTTGACTTTTTTTATTTCACTTAGGTATAGACAAAAAAAATCCCCATCAAATAAATGATGAGGATCTTTAATAAATAAGGCAGCTACCTACTCTCCCAGGAAAACCCAAGTACCATCGGCCATGGGGGACTTAACTTCTCTGTTCGGAATGGGAAGAGGTGAA
>CAIJZF010000290.1 GCA_903825095.1 uncultured Bacteroidota bacterium
GACAGGAGGCAAAGATTTTGTAATGGTACATGAAACAGCCGATGTAGATACTGTGGTTACAGCGCTTGCGCGTGGTGCATTTGAATACCAAGGACAAAAATGTTCTGCTGCATCTCGTGCTTATTTACCTTCTAACCTTGCTCCCGCTATTAAAGAAAAATTAGTAAAAGCCATTAAGACCATGAAAATGGGAACGGTAGAAAACTTTTCTAATTTTGTAAATGCAGTGATTGATGAAAAATCGTTTGACAATATTTCAAAATATATTGATCAAGTAAAAAAAGATAAGAAAGCTAAAATTTTAGTTGGTGGAAATTATAATAAGAAATTGGGTTATTTTATTGAACCTACGGTGATTGAAACCACTGATCCTAAATATACCACCATGTGTGAAGAAATATTTGGGCCGGTTCTTACAATTTATACCTACCCTGCTGCAGAATATGAAAAAACTTTAAAGCTATTAGATAGCACTTCTAAATATGCATTAACTGGAGCGGTGATTGCACAAGATAGAGCCGCCATTGAACTAGCCACTAAATTACTAAGACATGCTGCTGGTAATTTCTACATTAACGACAAACCTACAGGTGCCGTGGTAGGACAACAGCCTTTTGGAGGTGCCAGAGCTTCTGGAACCAATGATAAAGCAGGATCTATGTTGAATTTGTATCGTTGGTTAAGTGCTAGGACAATTAAAGAGACTTTTAACCCTCCCACCGACTATACATACCCATTTTTAAAAGAAGCGTAAAGGACTGTTTTTTGCTCTATTTTATGGTAGAAAACAGTATATTTGCTGCTCAAAATTAAAGGACTGTGGCCCAAAAATTTTCTAAAGAAACTTATCTCTACTGGTACGAACTCATGCAGTTAATACGTCAGTTCGAATCCAAATCGGAAGAGATGTATAAAATGGCTGGAAAAATCAGAGGTTTTTTCCACGTTTATAACGGACAGGAAGCCATAGCGGCTGGCTGTATGACAGCTACCAACCAAGAAGACCCCTTCATTACTGGATACCGTGACCATGGTTTAGCCTTGGCAAAAGGTATGAGTCCCAATTCGGCCATGGCTGAATTATATGGTAAGGCTACAGGATGTTCAAAAGGAAAAGGTGGAAGTATGCACTTATTTAGTAAGGAGCATTATTTCTTCGGAGGTCATGGCATTGTGGGTGCTCAAATTGGAACAGGTGCTGGTTTAGCTTTTGCAGAACAATACCGTGGTTCAAAAAATGTGGTTTTATGTTTTTTTGGAGATGGTGCTGCAAGACAAGGTATGTTGCATGAGGTATTTAACTTAGCCATGCTTTGGAAATTACCTGTGGTATTTATTTGTGAGAACAATAATTATGCAATGGGTACTTCTATTGAAAGAACAAGTAATGTAATTGATATTTATAAATTAGCCGATGCTTATGAAATGCCTTCTGATAAAATAGATGGTATGACAGCAGAAGCGGTGCATGAAGGTGTGGTAAGAGCAGTGAAAAGAGCACGTGATGGTGAAGGCCCAACTTTATTAGAAATGAAAACCTATCGTTATAGAGGTCACTCTGTATCTGATCCTCAAAAATATCGTTCTAAGGACGAAGTGGAAGATTATAAAAATCAAGATCCTATTACAAAAGTACATGCTACTATTCTTGATAATAAATTTGCCACTGCTGAAGAACTAAAAGCCATTGATGATAAAATTGCAGGTATTGTGGAAGCTTCTGTAAAATTTGCAGAAGAGAGCCCATGGCCTGATGAAAGTGAATTATTGAAAGATGTATATATTGATTCATCTTATCCATTTATTGTAGACTAATTTTTAATAAAAATATATGAGCGAATTACACCAAGAAAAACACCCCTTTGTAGATTTTGTAAAGAAAAATCAGAAAACCTTAACTTATACTTTAACTGCTTTAGTAGTAATTGTATTAGCTTATTTTGGCTATACAGAATTATATCAAAACCCAAGAGAAGCCAAGGCTGCTGATACTATGTATGTTGCAGAAAAATATTTTGGTTTAGACTCTTCTAATTATGTATTAAACGGAGATGGCACTAACAAAGGAGTATTATATGTAATTAAAGAATACAGTGGGACAAAGGCGGCTAATTTAGCTAAATACTATGCAGGTATTAGTTATTTCCGTTTGAACGATTATAATAAGTCTATTGAATATTTAAAGGACTTCTCTACTTCTGCTAAGCAAGTGCAAGCTATCGCTTATGGAACTATAGGAGACGCTTACGCGGATTTAAAAAAGAACGACGAGGCAATAGATTATTATAAAAAAGCGGGTGGTCATTTCCCAGAAGATGAAGGTATTTCTTCTGAATACTTATACCGTGCTGCTTCTTTATTAGAATTAAATGGCAAGGCAGATGATGCTATTGAAATTTATACAACTATCAAGACTAAATATCCTAAAACAGATAAAGGCTTCCAGGCCGATAAGTATATCAATAGATTAAAGGTTCAGCCTTAATTTAATACCCAAAAGCTTTTAAAGGCATTCTCCACCAAATGTGGAGAATGCCTTTTTATTTTAGCTTAATTATTAGCTAAGTATTCATATTTTTGGTACATGACAGTACAGCTATTTATTCCTTGTTTTATGGATCAATTGTATCCACAAGCTGCTTATAATACTATTAA
>CAIJZF010000291.1 GCA_903825095.1 uncultured Bacteroidota bacterium
ATAAGCGCGTTAATTTATTTTTTCTATACACTGATGCTAGTGTGCTTACCCAATTAGAAATTCAAACTAAAGTAAAAGAAGCATTAGCCCTACTGGTTATTAAATTGAATAAATAATTATGCTGTAATAATTACAACAATAAAAAATTACACTACAAAAGAAGATACATTGCCTACGCTTAAAAAAATAATAGCCTTTCCTTTTATAGTATTGATACGATTTTATCAATACGTGATCTCACCATGGATGGGTGCTAGTAAATGTAGGTTTACACCAAGTTGTTCTCATTATACAAGTGAAGCCATTCAAAAATATGGACCCATTAAAGGCATTTATTTAGGAGCCAAAAGATTAAGTAAGTGCAGACCAGGTGGTGGTCAAGGTTATGACCCAGTGCCTTAACATAAAAAAACCTGCAGTTTTTAAGTGCAGGTTTTCAATATAAAATTGTTTCGAGTATAAATGTTTATACGATTATTTTGCAGCAGCAAAACGATCGGCAATCACTGACCAGTTTACTAAGTTCCAAAAAGCAGCTAAATAATCGGCTCTTCTATTTTGATATTTTAAATAGTAAGCATGCTCCCATACATCTGCGCCTAAAATAGGATGGCCTTTTACTTCAGCAACATCCATTAAAGGGTTGTCTTGATTCGGTGTAGAGCTTACTTCTAATTTTCCGTCTTTTACAATTAACCAAGCCCATCCACTTCCAAAACGAGTCATACCCGCGGCAGCAAATTTTTCTTTGAAGGCGTCAAAGCTTCCAAAAGCAGCATTGATAGCATCTGCTAAAGCGCCCGATGGAGCTCCACCAGCGTTTGGTGCTAAGCTTGCCCAAAAGAAACTATGGTTCCAATGTCCACCACCATTATTTCTAACAGCGGGGCTAATAGTACCAGCTACTTTTACTAATTCTTCTATAGTTTTTCCTTCATTCGGAGTTCCAGCAACGGCCTTGTTTAAATTATCTACATAGGCTTGATGGTGTTTGCCATGATGTATTTGCATGGTCAAAGTATCAAAATGGGGCTCTAAGGCTTCGTGTGCATAAGGTAATGCAGGTAGTGTAAATGACATATTTTTTATTTATTGTGTTTGTAAATGAAGTTCAAAATTACAATGCTTTGCGCTGATTTGAGCGACTTGCGGGTTTTTTTTCCTTAATTAGATAAGATTTAGCGCTAAATAAATATCTATTTCTCGACTCGCTCTACGCATGCTCGAAAGCTCGTCTCGAAATAATATTTATGTAGCGCTGAATAATTAGTCCAAATTTCTATTGAGAAGCTAAATAGTTGAACCGCAACAGGATTTATTATATCAACTAGCATCAGCGAAGTAAATAAATAGTTTCCGTAGTAATCCGTTTGTAGGATTACGGAGGAAAGCTATTTTTTACGAAGCGCTAGATAGCAAAACATAAATCGTTTAGCAGACGAGTAATAGATATTTATTACCTCTTTGCTTTAAAGAAAGCTTGCATTAGCCCAGCGCAGTCGTCTTGAAGAATACCACCAATAATAGTGGTGGAAGGATGAAAAGGATTTTTTTCTGTAACCCTACGATAACTATTTTTTTCATCGTAGGCGCCAAATACAATATGGCCAATTTTGTTCCAATACAAAGCGCCCGCACACATTAAGCAGGGCTCTAGTGTAACATATAAAGTGGCTTCGGGTAAATATTTTTCTTGTAAGTTTTCACAAGCGCTGGTGATGGCTAAAATTTCTGCATGGGCAGTGACGTCTTTTAATAATTGCACTTGGTTGTACGCCTTCGCAATTATTTTCCCATGCATGACTATAACAGCACCTACAGGTACTTCATCAACGTCAAAGGCCCTCTGTGCTTGCACGAGGGCCTGACGCATAAAATTTTCATGAATAGCTTGCACTATTTGAATTATAATTTTTGAATACGAATATTCCTATAGCTTACTTTGTTTCCATGATCTTGTAAAGCAATATGTCCAGAGAATATTTTTGCAAAGTCGGGTGATTCACCTTTAGAAAATTTAGATCTTCTAATAAGTTCTTTCCAGCCATCATCTCCTACATGTGTGCTTACCATGCTTACATCATTTAAAATAAGATCTAATTTATCTTTCTTAAATATAATATCTACTTTATTCCATTGGTCGTAAGGTTTTACCACACCTTCTTTACCCTCAATTAAATCGTATAAATTACCTGCTCTATGTCTAATAATTTTTCCGTCTTCATGTCCGTCGTTATCTAGTACTTGCATTTCAGGTCCTGTATGCCATGTTTCTCTATATTTACTAGGGTTGTCTTGTACAAAAAAGATAATACCGCTATTGCCATTTTTAGAAATCTTCCATTCTAATTGTAAATGAAAATCATTAAAACTTTCATTGGTTACAATATCCCCGGCCGATTTTCCTGCTTGTTTAACTGCTGGATCAAATACAATTGATCCATCTTCTACTTTCCATGCTTCGCCCGCAGTGGTTTTGCCAAAACTATGCCAGCCATTCATCGTTTTTCCGTCAAATAAAGAAATCCATTGTTGTGCACTTGTTTGAGTGGCAACGAAGCTTATTAAGAAAGCTAGCAATAATTTTTTCATGCGTTTTGTTTTGATTTATACAATTCAAGTTAGACTTCTTTAATGAATAATTACTTCTTTAAAAGTAAAATATACTTCACCATTTGTTCTACATCTTCCTGCTTTAATTGAGGATGAGGAGTCATTGGGATTGCGCCCCAATTACCACTTCCGCCTTTGATAACTTTAGAAGCTAACATTTTAACATTCTCTTCAGTGTTCTCATATTTTGCTGCTACATCTTTATAAGCAGGTCCAATATTTTTTTCACTTGTTTTATGACAAGTTAAACAATCACTGCCTGCTACTAAAGCCAAACCTTTTTGATAATCTGGATTATCAGACAATGCATTACCAGTTGTTGCTGCGACTGCTGCCCCTGCCCCTGCTGCATCTTTGCCAGCCTCTGTTGATCCACCACCACATGCCATTAGAATAACAGCTGTTGTTAGAATAAATAAAACCTTCTTCATAGTGCTTCTTTTTTTTAATGTTTAAATACCTAAAATTTTCTTATTGAATGATTCATCTGAACCAGTACTTGCAAAATCGTCAAATGCTTTCTCGGTTACTTTAATAATATTTTTTTGAATAAAGATGGCGCCTTCAGCAGCGCCTACTTCCGGATGCTTAATAGCACATTCCCATTCCATCACCGCCCAACCTTTAAAATTATAAGCAGCTAGTTTGCTAAAAATACTTTTGAAATCTACTTGACCATCGCCCAGAGATCTAAATCTTCCAGCACGGTCTATCCAGTTTTGGTAACCACCAT
>CAIJZF010000292.1 GCA_903825095.1 uncultured Bacteroidota bacterium
ACCATAACCATCGGGCATCATTTCTAAAACACCTTCAGACTCAATCACGCCATCGAACTCTACACTAAATACAGGTTCTTTTTTGGGTTGAGGATAACGCTGTGCAGGTAAGTTGGGTCCGCCATTGGGAGCGCCACCATTACTTGCTTGATCTGTCGAAGCAGGTGCTTGAGCAGATGCATTCGTTTGATTGGGGGCAGCCGCCGCTTCGCTACTTGCTGCACTTTCATCACCAAATAATGCTTGGGCAATTTTTGAAGCCTTATCGTCTTCAGTATTGTTTTTAGCAGGCTCGGCTTTTTTAGAGGCTACTGCTTTTTTTGCGGCTGGGGCAGCTGCAACGGGTTTACGTCCCCTTTTTGGTTTTTCGTCTTTTTCTGGCACTTTGAACTATGGTTTATTTAAAAATCGAATCAAGATTTGGGCTTATTTGAACGCTTTTTGAAATTTCGGTCGAAATAATGGTGACCGTAAATTGTATATTGGGAATAGGGGTAGCGAGCTATCAACATTAAAAAGAATCAATTTGCTCGTTGCTACTGCAATGTTAAGCAGATTTTTTAACAAAAAAACAATTTTTTATCTGTTTTTATACCTAAAACAGGGTATTTGGCCCTAGAAACCGATTATCTTTGCCATTCGAAATCAGAAACATGTTCAACGATAGAATCAAAATAAAGCAATTGTTGTCGGGCACCCCAACGGGGACCGAAGTGGTGGTAATGGGATGGGTGCGCACTTTTAGAAACAACCAATTTATAGCGCTTAACGACGGAAGTACGAATGCCAATATTCAAATTGTGGCCACACTGGGTGAATTTGATGAAGCTATATTAAAAAGAGTAACTACGGGAGCCTCATTAAAAATAGTGGGTACCGTGGTGGAAAGTTTAGGCAAGGGACAAAGCGTAGAAGTTAAAGCCAAGACCATTGAAATTTTAGGAGACAGCGATGCAGAGAAATTTCCTTTACAACCTAAAAAACATTCTTTAGAATTTTTAAGAGAGAAAGCGCATTTACGTTTTCGTACCAATACATTCGGATCGGTATTTAGATTAAGACATGCACTTGCTTTTGCAGTACATCAATTTTATAACGAACGTGGTTTTGTGTATTTACATACACCTATTATTACAAGCTCAGATGCAGAAGGTGCAGGAGAAATGTTTAAAGTAACTACACTTCCTTTAGAAGGTGCTCCGAAAAATGATAAAGGTGAAATTGATTATACACAAGATTTTTTTGGCAAAGGAACCAACTTAACCGTGAGTGGTCAACTCGAAGGAGAGCTAGGCGCCATGGCCTTTTCAGAGATTTATACTTTCGGTCCTACCTTCCGTGCAGAGAATTCAAACACCACTCGACACCTTGCAGAGTTTTGGATGATTGAACCCGAAATGGCTTTTTATGATATTGAGGACAACATGAATTTAGCGGAAGCCTTCATAAAATATTTAATCAATTATGCATTAAAAAATAATGCAGATGATATTGATTTTTTAGATGCACGTTTAGCAGAAGAAGAAAAACAATTGCCTACTGAAAAAAGAAGCGGCCTTGGTTTAAGAGAGAAATTAGAATTGGTGGTGAACAATAATTTCGAACGCATTACTTATACAGAAGCCATTGATATTTTATTAAATAGTAATCACTATAAGAAAAAGAAATTCCAATACGAAGTGAAATGGGGAATTGATTTACAAAGTGAGCATGAAAGATATTTAGTAGAGCAACACTTTAAAAAACCAGTAATTGTTACGGGTTATCCGGCTGCGATAAAAGCCTTTTATATGCGCATGAACGATGGTTGTGCGCCAGGCAAGGAAACCGTGGCAGCCATGGATATACTAGCGCCGGGCATTGGAGAGATAGTGGGTGGATCTCAAAGAGAGGAGCGTTTAGACAAGCTGGAAGCTAGAATGAAGGCCATGCATATACCTTTAGAGGATATGAGCTGGTACTTAGATACAAGAAGATTTGGAACCGTTCCGCACGCAGGCTTTGGTTTAGGTTTTGAAAGAATGATACAATTTGTTACAGGCATGACCAATATTAGAGACGTGATTCCTTTTGCGCGTACGCCGAAAAACTGTGAATATTAATAATGGGAATTTTATTTGTCTTAATTGGCGCGCTTTGTTTCGCCGTAAGTAATGCTTATTGGAAAAAAGTAACACAGACCATACCTTATCAAATAGGTATGTTTTATAGAGGCATATTTGCTTCCACCCTATTCTCTATTTTATATTTTGGATTTCGAGACAATGCTTTTTTTAAAGGATGGACGGTGCATAGCTTAAGTTTCGGCAATCCTTTTTTATTAACCATTGCACTAAGTGTATTTAATATTTTCGGTTTAGTATTCTTTTTAAGAGGCATACAACGAGCGCCTGTAAGCATTGTGGTGCCTGTATCTGCGATAAAATTGTTTACTATATTAACCGCTGTATTTATTGTAGGTGAAGTTTGGAAAGCCAATTATTTATACGCCTTTATTTTTTCAACAGCAGGTTTATTGCTTTTATATTTTCAAGGAAAAGAAAATGCAAGTGTTAGCGAACAAAAAAATGGAATGTTGTACGGAGTACTAGCTAGCTTTTTTTGGGGTAGCTCTTATGCATTATATACTTATCCAATTAGTTGGTGGGGTCCGCTGGGTTTTAGTTTAGTTGTTGAAACAACTGCTATGTTATTTGGATTGGTATTAGTTATTCGCGATGGCTTATTAAAAAACTTATTGAACTATATAAGTGCAAAACATATTTTCACTTATTTGAAATTAGGCTTCTTACTTGTGGCTGGAGGACTGGCTATTAATATATCTTATCAGTACCTGCCCATAATGGTGATTAATATTTTAATTATTAGTAGCCAGTTGTTATCGGTGCTCATAGGCTACTTCTTTTTCAAAGAAAGACTAAGTCCTAAGCAGTGGATGGGCCTTGCCTTAATTATTATCTCCTTTTTTATAGTGGCTACTTCGGCTTAGTAAAACACTGATTTTCAATAAAGAATCCATATTTTTTGCTATTTAAGGCCGCCTGGCCTATATTTGCTCCCCGGTTCATAGAGGTTCTAAGATCTTATAGTCTTATTATTAAACTGAACCAAAGGATGGCGCTGTAGCTCAGTTGGTAGAGCAAAGGACTGAAAATCCTTGTGTCCCCGGTTCGAGCCCGGGTGGTGCCACAAGCCCTCAACGAAAGTTGGGGGCTTTTTTGTTTAATAAGATAATATATAACTTATTGTATATTTGACTACCCCAAGAGCATAAAATTATATTTTATGAAAAGAGTCGTTTTTGTCTTGGGAGTCTTGTTTCTCATTGCATGTAAAAAATCAGAAGTAGTTGTTACACCACCACCAGTAGTTGTGGTTCCCGAAGAAGCCGTTAAATTTTCAACCAACTTAGATACGGGAACATACTATGTTTCAGATACACTGCCTCTTATTATAACAGTAAGTACTAAGGTTCCACCTGCCGGTTTTATTTATTCTGTAATTACTACTTGGACTGATAGTTCTAAACAAATATTTAAATTAGATACCACCTTATCATTAGCTAGCTTAATTTTAAATATACCTGGTCATAAAAGAATGGGTAATTATTCTGTTCAAGTAAATGTTACTTCAAAATCTACATCAACAAATACAAGTGCTAAATCTATTTCAGCGGTGAACATACCATACGTTTCAGCTATTAATGTAGACATAGATAAAAATTTAAACTGGAATGACCACGTGCAAGGTAAAAGTGGTACTTACGATTTAAATAAAGATGGCATTCCAGATATTATTACCTGGACAGGAAGCAGTGATCCCAAACAGCCACCACTATTGTTTGTTAAGGATTATACCGGAAAAAATATCTTTACTTTTAATATAAAAGATAAAAACCCATTAATTAGAGACTCCTTGAATAAATTATTATTTGACTATAGAGATTTAAATAATGATGGTTATTTAGATTTTGCTATAACCTATATGGGAGAGTGGGATTTTGGTAACTCAACAGGGAGTAGTAATATAAAATTCTACGGAGTAAATACCTATTTATTAATATCTAAAGGCAATTTAAATTATGATGTAACTGAAATTCTAGATATACCTAAGCAGTCTCAGTTTAATATCAATATATATGACTGGGATTTTGATGGCTTGCCCGATATTTTGGCTTCAAGCATGAACGAAGGGGTTTATTATAAAAACCTTGGAAGTAATAAGTTTGAAAAAAGAACGCTGAAGCCTTTATTTCAGCAGGGATTGTATGGAAAGTATGATTATGATAAGGATGGTTCAATAGATTTTGTAAATTTTTATGTTCGTCAAAAAGATGAGTTTGGAAATTATTCCTCAACAAATTCCACACCACAATTAAATATTGTAACAAGTAAAACCGTCATTAATATGAATATTGTTGGCAAGAATATAGAAAAATATGTTTTTCCGACTAATAATACAACCACTAGCGAAAGAATAACCTTGTTCGATGGTGACGGAGATGGAGATATGGATTTGGTTATTGGTGGCCTAGTTATTGAAAATGGCGCAAATTCTTATATACAAGACTACTTTGAAAACACCGGCACTCAGTTCGTATACAAGGATAACTTTGTAGAAATTGATAAAACCCTTATTGGTGAATTTCAGGCATGGTGCGAGGATATAGACCGTGATGGAGATATTGATTTATACTACCCCACTTATTCAAAAAGTAGATTAGGTACTCCTAAGTGGACTTATTTCTGGTGGGAAAATACCAAAACAGGCTTTAAGATTAATAAAAAATTTAGATTCAAATATTAAATAAATAAAATGAATAAAAAACATATATTAATAGCCCTCATATTATTTTGTACAATATTTAATGAACTGCATGCTCAAAAGTGGATAGTAAAAGATAGCATTTTAGTTTTCCCGCAAGGCTTTTCTTCTTGGTTAAAAAGAAATAATGGAGGTATTGACTCTGCGGCCCCTGGAATGGGAAATTATAATGGACAAATTGGAAGCATTGGAACCAATCAGGGGGTAGACTTTTATGATTTTAATAAAGATGGGTTACCCGATTTAACATTTCAATTATTTCCAAGTAATAATATTACAAGAGAGTATTTAAAAGGGATATTTATTCAAAACACAAGCGGGAAATTTGTATTGGATACAAATTATGCAATAAAAGCAAAGGGAGATCTTTGGCTTGGGAGTTTTGGTGATTTTAATGGAGATGGCCTAACAGACTATCATTACATAATACAAAATTATCATGGCGCGGACAGCAATAGAAAATACAGCCCAGAAATGGTTAATGATCATTGGCCTGAGAAGGTATTTATAAATAACGGTAAATCATTTGATACTTTAACCTTAGACGTAAACAACCTAAATGTAGAATCAACCTATGCGGCGGATGTTGACAAAGATGGATCCGATGAAATTGTTGCCACCGGAAGATATCCAAATGTAATGAATGTATATAAGTATGATAAATCTAAGAAGCAATTTTATAAAATGCTACCCGATTTGTCAACAGCCTGGACCGCCAGATTTGATCCAAATGTAAGCAGATACCCATTATTTAATGTAGCTAACTCTAATAATCAAAATGAATTTGCTACAATTTTATTTGATAATTCTAATTCTAAAGAAATTGGAGAGCCAGACTGGCAGCCTTATAATTTTAGAAACTTTACTTATGCTAAGTACAATTTCAATACAAAAAAGATAGAAACAATTAGTTTAAATAGAGACTCAATTTTAATACCCGTTAAATATTCAAAACAAGATGCTGATGATTATTATAGGTTTTGTATACATGAAAAAATTACTGCCTATAAAATGGATATTGATAAAAACGGAGAAGAGGAAATAGTGGTAGGAGGCTTTTATATGAATAACTATTATGTTAAATCAAAACAAAGGTATGCATACGGATGGAAGGTTCTTGGTTTAAACGGGAAAGACCTTACCACACAATTTTTCAAAGATAGTGGATTTGATAAAAACACAGAACTTTGGTCATATGGACTAGATATTGATGATAATGCGGATGGTATAGAAATGATACCCGGTTCATGGGGCAATAGAAGTGTAGGAGAGCTAGGAAATTATTACAAAGTTGTTAATGGGAAATTTGAAAAAACATACATAAGAGATCTCAAACTTGTATCTGGTAAAAAATTAGATAGCTCCTATTTTAAAACAATGGAATTAATTATGTACCCCAATTTTACAAAAAATAAAAACGCCCTTATAATGTATGATATGGATAATATAAAAAGAACCTCTATCCTTTATCAAGTAAGTTGTGCAGACGCCCCTAAGCCTATTTTTGAAAAATCCCAATATAATATTTGTGGTACAGATAGTACAATTGTTAAGTTGACTAACTATTCAAAATCAGATAGTACGATTTGGTATGTAAACAATAAGGTAAAGGCTACTAATACAGATCAATTGGTATTTAAGACCAATGATACATTTTATGTTACTAGAATAGATACAAATGGATGTACTAAAACCACAGAAGCTATTAAGCTCCTTAAGTTTTCTACTCCATCCACTCCAACAATAACTCGCGACACTTCCAACAGTCTTGTCTCTAATGCAAGCATAGGTAACTTATGGTATAAGGATGGCGCTGCAATAACCGACACTACTCAAAAAATAAAACCTTCAGCTGTTGGCTCTTATACTGTGAAAACAACTCAAAACGGCTGTGTGAGTGCATTAAGCAGCCCTTATTATTTTTTAGTAACCGATGTGATTAATTTAAGTGCTAATGAATTTATTAAACTAGCACCTAACCCTTTTATTAACCAACTGAACTTCGATTTTGTGGTGAAGGGCTATCAAAGGCTAAATATAGAAGTATATGATTTAGCAACAGGAACCAGGGTAGCAACGAAGCAAAACCTTACAGCCGGTATGCCCATAACACTTGGTCAATTATCGGCAGGAACTTATATTATTAAAGTAAGCTCGAATGATAATAAAATAGTACAGCAGTTTAAGATGGTGAAGTTATAATAAAAAATAATTTATAAAATTTTATTAGTTCCAAAAAGAGAGCTATATTTATATATACCAAAAATATAAACCATGAAAAAAACAGTATCTCTAGTAGTCACCATGCTTATTTGTATGATGAGTTTTGCACAGTTAACACAGCCCTTCTACATTATGCAAGATTATAGAAAAGTAGGCGGCAAAGACTTAAAAGTGATGTTAGAAAATGAAGAACACTTTTGGAGTAAAGTGGCACAGCTATTAATTAAAGAAGGCAAATTAACTACCTGGTCAATGTTAGAAAGAACTAGCGGCCTTGAAACAGAGCCTAATATTCTTTTTATAATTAGTGTTGGAAGTAAAGAAAATGTGCATGATTTAAATGCAACATTTGATTATGGTGCAAAAAAAGTTATGGAATCAATGGGTAAAGATGAAGCCGTTTTTGTTAAAAGAGGATTAAATATTGAAGACAATAGAGTTGGATTAGTAATGTTAAATATGTCTAACTACGAATGGGTGGAAGGCAAGCGTAATTTTATAAAAATGAATTACTCTAAGGTATCTGATGTAGCAAAAATGAATCAATTGCAAGGAAAAATATGGGGAACCTTTATTAAAAAATCTATGGAATCAGGTGCGGTAAAACAAAAAACATGGTCTACTTCAAGCGTAGTATCTCCAGTAGGCACTGGCTATGATTGGAATTATGTATCTGTTGATGGATATGTAAATTATGAAGATGTATTAGATGGTGGCTGGGCTACTCCACCCACTATTCCTGATTTAACTGAAATAGGAAAATTGATAGGCGGAACAGGCGCTTTTCATAAATCAGTTACTTGGAAAATATTAATGTCGGTTAACAGTAAAGGAGAGTTTACTAAACACTAATTTATTTATAAAATTTAAAAAGGCCCCTCGATAATTCGAGGGGCCTTTTTTGTATTTGATACTTAACTTAAATTACTTGACAGCGTCTTTTGTGTATTTCATAATAGAAAAAATAGGTTGACTTGAAAAACCATTAGGCATGTATTGACTCATTTTAGATTTATCGGTCATCTCCTTAGGCAAAGGGAAGCCAATTCTATATTTCATTAAATCATTCATTGTTTTAAACCCATCCCATGACATAATGGTTGGGCTATCAGAGTCATTACCAGTAGTTAATCTTCTAGCAACACCCCATCCACCCATATTTAATTTCGCCATATTTTTTTCATAAAATGGTTTCCAAAGCGCTTTGTTTTCAGCTATAAAACCTGAAATATTTGCTGGACGTCCAAAATTAAATTGTACATAATCTCCACCAGATCCATTCAACATATCTTCGGCTACAAAAACGTCTCTTGCATCTTTAGTCCAAGTAAAAGTTGCAGATAATGTATTTAATTCTTCTTGCTCAGCTGCGCTAAGTACTTTTGATTTATTATTCCACCAAGCCGATTTTGTGCTTAATAAATCGTCTACACTATTCGCCCATTGAACGAATACATAGTTATATCCTTTTTCATCATCAAAGGCATCAAATTTTTCAACTTTTAATGCTGCCCAAAAACCAATATCACCTTTATTTACTGCATCTTGAGCCACTTTAGCATCTAAAGCTTGACTTTTTTCAAAAGCTGCAATATTTCCTTCTACTCTTACTGCATGTAAAGAGAAAACCTTTTGTGCGTTTACATTGGTTACAGTAATTAATACAACTGCAACTATTAATAATATTTTCTTCATTTTATTTTATTTTTAAATTATATAATTAAAATTATTTAGCAATTACTTCTAATTTCCATATTTCTGTTTTTACAATAGTTCTTGCAGTCTCTGGAATACTAGCTTTTGGAAAAAGTTTATTATAAATTTTACCATACTCATCTACAGTAACACTATAAGATTTATCCCAGTCGTTAAAATAATTAGCGGTACCATAATTATATTTTGAATTTTCAGCTAAAGGCACAATTAACTGATTAAAATACCAAGCAGTTCTATTGCCTCTATTGATAAACTCTTGATGTATTGGCTTGTACACTTCTTTCTCCTGTCTAACATATTCCTCTTCTTTACCCGGTAAGGTTTTCATGAAATTAATTTCGACATACTTTTGATCTCCTGAAATTCCATCCACATTTTTCCAAATCTCTGTTTTTACAGGTACTCTTAACCCTGTATACTTACTTGCAAGAGAAGATAATATAGCTTCATCTATACCTGGGAATGCTTTTTTCATAAACTCTGCAGTGTTTGTTTTTGAAAAATCGTTGATAGAACTACCCGACTGTAGAGAAACTAAATCATAACCACCATCCTCGGAACTTGTGGCCACGCTATATAATGAATAACTTGTGATATCACCTGCCTTTACTTTTTCCTTCCAAATTTTAGAAGCATAGGTTTTAATTAAATCGATATACTCACTTGCTTTACCTTTATCTGCTTTATAATAGTTAAGAAGGTAATAAGTGGGTTTTGCATTAGTTTGAGCAAAAGCAAACATAACTACAAATAGCATAGTCATGGATAAGATCAGTTTTTTCATGTATGAAGGTTTTGTTGAACCATAAATATAACTTTCTAAATGAAACTAAAAAAATTCTACAATACTTAAAATTTCTTTCAATTTTATCTCTAAAAACAACCCAACATATTGATTTTCAATTATATATGATTTTTTCACATCTTGTATTATTAAATTATTAATTGTAGTTTTGTGCATTAATTTCAGATATGGGAAACAGTATTGAATTTCGTTCCATTTGCCCTGTGGCTACAAGCCTTGATATTATTGGCGATAAGTGGACTTTATTAATTTTAAGAGATATGATATGGGGTCATAAGTATTTGTTTAATGAGTTTCAAACCTCTCCAGAAAGCATGCCCAGTAAAATGCTAGCCAATAGATTAAAAAAATTGGAAGAACTTGGATTTGTGAGCAAGACAAAGGGTAACCAAAATAAAAAAAGCGTTTATTATTTATTAGAAAAAAGAGGCTTAGATACTTTTCCTATCATGGTTGAAATGGCTGTTTTTTCTTCTAAACATTTCTTTGACCATTTAGGCACTACTTATACAAAGGAAGCCAAGACAATCATGAAAACAGATAGAGAAGGTTATATTTCTGAATTGGTTACTAATTACAAGAAATTTAAAAGGAAATTGGTTATTTAATTCTTTCTTGATCTCTTTTCTTTAGCTTAATTTAGTGAAGCCCCTTATATGATTTCATTAAATATTTATTCATGAATAAGCTAGCACTTTTCTTATTTTTTTTTTATTTGTAGTTTTATAGCTGCAGCACAGGGTCCTAAAATTTTAGTGATTACTGCAC